>NZ_JBJTDY010000178.1:0-22473 GCF_046092605.1 Rhabdaerophilum sp.
CCGGCGTGCCGGTGGCGACGGGCGATATGCTTGGCTCGGTCGGGGCGGGGCTTGCGCTTGAGGCACGGCGGCGTTTCGCCTGAGGCTTTGGTCAGATCGTCCGGAACCGGGGGCTTGCGGCGCGCGGGCGATTGGCGGAAGCTGTCGGCCAATGGAGTCCTCCCATGCCGCCCAAGAACCGCTTTGCCGAGATGCTGCCCGAGCTGACCGCGATCCGTCACGATTTCCACGAAAATCCCGAGCTGTTGTTCGATGTGCACCGCACCGCCGCCAAGGTGGCCGAGTTTTGCCGTGCCATTGGCTGCGACGAGGTGGTCGAAGGCATTGGCCGCACCGGGGTTGTCGCGGTGATCAAGGGCAAGACGGATACCAAGGGCCGGGTGATCGGGCTGCGCGCCGATAGGGATGCGCTGCCGATCTCCGAGGAAACCAACCTTCCTCACGCCTCGAAGACGCCGGGAAAGATGCATGCCTGCGGGCATGACGGGCACACGGCCATGCTGCTGGGTGCCGCGAAGCATCTCGCCTCCACCCGCGAGTTCGAAGGTTCGGTGGCGGTGATCTTCCAGCCGGCCGAGGAAGGCGGGGCAGGCGGCAAGGCCATGGTGGATGACGGCATGATGGATCGCTGGAACATCCGGGAAGTCTACGGGATGCACAACATGCCCGGACTGCCGCCGGGCCAGTTCGCGACGCGCGCCGGGCCGCTGATGGCGGCGACGGCCTATTTCGAGATCACCGTGGAGGGCCGCGGCGCCCATGCCGCGAAGCCGCATGAGGGCATCGATCCGGTGGTGATCGGCGCGCAGCTCGTCACGGCGCTGCAATCCATCTCCTCGCGCAATACCGACCCGATGAAGCAGGTCGTGGTCTCGACCACGATCTTCCAGGCGGGCGAGGCGATGAACGTCATTCCGCAGCGGGCCTATCTTCGCGGCACCGTGCGCACGCTGGATGCCGGCGTGCGCGAAATGGTGGAGCGGCGCTTCAGGCAGATCTGTGACGGCGCCGCGAAGATGTTCGAGGCCGAAGTGCGTCTCGATTACCAGCGCCGCTACCCGGCGACCGTGAACCACGCCGCGCAGACCAAGGTGGCCGCCGATCTCGCCCGCGCCATTGCCGGGCCGAACGGCGTGGATGATGACATCGCGCCCACCATGGGCGGAGAAGATTTTTCCTACATGCTGGAAGCGCGGCCCGGGGCCTTCATCTTCATCGGCAATGGTGATAGTGCGGGCCTTCACCATCCGGCCTATGATTTCAACGATGAGATCATTCCGGTTGGCATCCAGTACTGGGCGCTGATCGCCGAGAGGGCGGGGCTGGCGCGCTGATCTTGCGGCGGGGGGCCGCCTCATGCCGCTGACGCTCGCCCTGATCGCCCATGACAAGATGAAGCCGGTGCTGGCCGATTGGGCCGCCGAACACGAGGCAGCCCTCCGGCCGCACCGGCTCGTCTGCACCGGCACGACCGGCGGCGTGATTGCCGCGCGCTGCCCGTCGCTCGATATCACGCGCGTGGCCTCCGGCCCGCTGGGCGGCGACCAGCAGATCGGCGCGCTGATCGTCGAGAAGAGGATCGCCGGCATCATCTTCTTCATCGATCCGCTCTCGCCCATGCCGCATGACGTGGATGTGAAAGCCCTGACCCGCCTCGCCGTGGTCTATGATGTGCCGATCGCGATGAGCCGCTCCACGGCCGACCTCATGCTCAAGGGCGGGCTAATCGCCCCATGAGCGAGGCGCAGAACGCCAAAGCCCGGCCCTCGCTCGGTGAACTCTTTCGCGTGTTCTTCCAGATCGGCTGCATCTCGTTCGGGGGTTCTGCCGGGCAGATCGCGCTGATGCATCGCATGCTGGTCGATGAGCGGAAATGGATCGCCGAGCGCGATTTCGTCGCGGGCCTCAATTTCTGCACCCTTTTGCCGGGCCCCGAGGCGCAGCAGCTCGCGACCTATATCGGCTGGCGCCTGCATGGGCTCGCCGGTGGCACGATTGCCGGCCTGCTCTTCGTGCTGCCCGGCGCGGCACTCATCCTCGTGCTGGCGCAGCTCTATGCCCTCGGCGCGAACGTGCCATCGGTGCAAGCGGCGCTTCTCGGCGTGAAGGTGGCGGTGATCGCTATCCTCGTGGAGGCCGTGCTGAAGATCGGCAAGCGTGCGCTCGGCGGCCCGGCCTTTCGCGGCGTGGCGCTCGTGGCCTTCCTCGCGATGATGGCCTTCGCGGTGCCTTTCCCGATCGTGATCCTCGGCGCGGCGCTCGCAGGCCTCTGGATCGGCGTGCCGCCTCCGCCCACGACAGCCGCCGCGACCGCGCCGATCCGCCTGCCCTGGCGTGCGGCGTTCCTCTGTCTCGCGCTGTGGTGGATGCCGGTTCTGTTGGCGGCGCTTGTGATGGGGCCGGGGCATCTGCTGGTCGAGGTGGGCCTGTTCTTCTCGAAGCTCGCGGTCATCACCTTTGGCGGGGCCTATGCGCTGCTGGCCTATCTCTCCGAAGAGGCCGTGTTGCGCGGCTGGGTGAGCGCCGGCCAGATGCTCGATGCCCTGGGTTTCGCTGAAACCACCCCCGGCCCGACCATCCTCGTCAACCCCTTCGTGGCCTTCCTTGCCGGCTGGCAGAAGGAGGGGAGCACGGTCATCGCCTGGCTCGCGGGCCTGATGGCCCTGTGGACGACCTTCGCGCCATCCTTCCTGTGGATCTTCGTCGGAGCGCCCTCGCTCGATCGCGTGAATGCGAACCGCGCCCTGCGCTCGGCGCTCGCGGGCATCAGCGCGGCGGTGGTGGGGATCATCGCGACGGTGGGTGCGAAATTCGCGATCCTCGTGCTGTTTCCGCAAGCGAAGACATTTGTTCTCGGGCCGATCCAGCTTCTGGCCCCTGCCGGTTCGCCGGACCTCAAGGCGATGCTACTCGCGGCCCTGGCCCTCGCACTGAGTTTTCTCCTCCATTGGTCGATGCTGCGCATGCTCGGCATGGTCACGATTGCGGGATTGGCGCTGTTTTTCGCGGCTTAGCGGCGTATTTCTCGCGTGGGAGCCTCACTCTCGGTTGCGCGAAATCGCGTTTGGGACTATGGCGAGCCCTTCTGCAGGATGAAAAGGCGCGCTGAATGGCGAAGGAAGAAGTGATCCAGTTCGAAGGGCTCGTGCTCGAGCTTTTGCCGGATGCCCGTTTCCGGGTGAAGCTCGATAGCGGGCACGAAATCATCGCCTACACGGCCGGCAAGATGAAGAAGAACCGGATCAAGACCCTCGCCGGGGACCGCGTGACGGTGGAGATGTCGCCCTACGATCTCGAGCGTGGACGCCTTGTCTTCCGCCACAAGGATGCAAATTCGGGCTTCACACCCGGTGGACCACCGCGTGGCAAGGGTCCCCCGCCCAAGCGCCGCTGAGGCCTTTCCGCAAGGGCTGAAGCCTTCTCGTCTGCCATGGGCGGGAAATCCTGCTTGCCTTGCGCTGCATGGCAGGCAACAAATCCGGGACTTCCCAACGAGGATCCCTTGGTGTTCGAACCCCGCATGGCACCCCCGAGCATGATGCGTATTTCGCGCAGCCCGCAACGCCTCTTCCTCGCGCTGTCTGTTCTGCTGGCGCTGGCCGCCTGCTCCTCACGCCCGGAGCCGGCCCTCGCGATCATCGAGCCGAAACAAGGCTCCGCACAGACGATCCCGGTGGAGCTCTTCGCGGTGAGCATGCGCCGCCCCTCCGAGGATGAGCGCCTGCGATTCTCGGGCGAGCGGACGCCGATGCCGCGCTTCGCCCGCTTGGTGATTTCCATTCCGAAGGATCGCCCGTCGGGGGAGATTCAGTGGCCGAACGGTTCGACCGGCGACGCCGGCTCGCATTTCGGGGCGCGCGCCTTCGAAACTCTTGATCGTGATGCCTTCAAGGCGAGCATGGCTCGACATGTTTCATCGAAAAATGGCCGGCACGTGCTGGTTTTCGTCCACGGCTACAACACGCGCTTCGACGAGGCGACCTTTCGCCTCGCGCAGATCGTCCATGACAGCGGCGCGGATGTGACGCCCGTGCTGTTCAGCTGGGCTTCCTGGGCGAGCCTTGGCGCCTATCCCTATGATCGGGAAAGCGCTGCCCTCGGTCGCGATGGGCTCGAGACGCTGATCGAGAAGCTCTCGGCCGAGCCGGGCGTGCAGCAGGTTTCGATCCTGGCGCATTCCATGGGTGGATGGCTGACCCTTGAAACCCTGAGGCAGATCGTCATCCGCCGTGGCACCCTGCCCGGCAAGGTCACGAATGTCATGCTGGCCGCGCCGGATATCGATATCGATGTCGCGCTGGCGCAGGGGAGCGTCATCCGGCAATCACGGAAGAAACCGCGGATGACCTTGTTCGTCTCCACCGACGACAGGGCGCTTTCGGCCGCACGCTGGCTGTGGGGCAGCCGCGACAGGCTGGGCGCCATCAACCCCGCCAAGGAACCCTACAAGACCATGATCGAGAAATCCGGCGTGAACGTCATCGACCTCTCGGATGTGTCGAGCGGGGATTCGCTCAATCACGGCAAGTTTGCCGCAAGCCCCGCCATCGTTCAGCTCATCGGGAAGCGGCTTGCCAGCGGACAGGATATCGGGACGGCACAAGGCGGAGCCAATCCGCTGACGGCCATCGTGCAAGGCACGACACGCGCGGCGGAAGCCGTGCTCACGGCACCCTTGCGCATTGGAGAACAGGCAGCGCCCCCGGGCAGCGCGCTTTCCGAGTAAAGGGCGATCCAGCACTGCCACATCGATCAGCGTTGAGTTCGGAACGAGCAACGCCGTCATCGCCATGGCCATGCCCGATAGCGGTGTGGAGACCCTGCGCTTGAGGAACTGGCCGCAAAATTCCCGCGCACGCTTTCGGCCATGCCGCGCACGGCATCGACTTCTCCAGAACCCCGATCGCCACCGGCCGCCGATTGTATCGATTTCGATGGAACTCAGCCTCGCGCGACGCCGCAACCGGCTGAACCGAAAAGCAGCCAACCCTTGCCCGGGTGCCGGAGGCCTGATTGCCGAGGCGATGATTCTGCCCTCCGATCAGGACCCCGTTTGCGGCTCAGTAGACGTTTCGATTGCGGAACAACTCTCCGACCGTGCGGAACAGAACGCGCAGGTCGAGCCAGAACGACCGGTTTCTGACATACCAGAGATCGTGCTGGACGCGCGAGACCATGAGGTCGAGTTCCGGGGTTTCGCCCCGGAAGCCATTGACCTGAGCCCAGCCTGTGAGGCCCGGTTTGACCGACCGGCGCAGGCTGTAGCCTTCGATGAGCCGCCCATAATGGTCATCATGGGCCATGGCGTGCGGGCGCGGCCCCACCAGGGACATCTCGCCCTTCAGCACGTTGAAGAGCTGCGGCAGTTCGTCGAGGCTGGTGGCGCGCATGACGAATCCGACGCGCGTCACGCGATCATCATGGCGCTGGGCCTGTCGAACATCAGAGCCATTCTCCATCACGCGCATCGAACGGAACTTGAGGATCATGAACGGCCTTCCGTTCAACCCGCGCCGATGCTGCCGGAAGATCACGGGGCCGGAACTCTCGAGGCGGATCAACAAGGCCAGCAGCAGGAAGACCGGTGCGAGGAAGACGATTGCCGAGCAAGACAGCAAGATGTCGAGCAGGCGCTTGGCGCCGCTTCCAGCCATCGGGATCGCCGCGCGCCTGGCGGCATCCTGCGGAACAGGATCATTCACGGCGGCCGGAATGGTGATCCGCTTCCGCGCGGAATGCAGCGAGGGTGGCTTGCCGCTATCCCGGGAGCGCAAGCCCCGATCATGCGTCGCGGGCTTCTTGGCGGAAGTCGCCATCACCACAGGAGATCGTGCTTCCGGCCTCGGTTCCTCCCATGCAGCCATGGCGGAGGAGGGGTGCGGCTGGACCAGGGGAAAGAGCAGGGCAATGCCGGCAAAGGCCATAAGAAGGGGCCAGGGAACCGGCTGACCCACTTCCTGCCAGCCCCACGTGTCAGGCCGGGACAGAAGGGCCAGCGCCAATCCAGGGAGCGCGGCTCCGAGAACAAGGGGAACGCGCGCCCGCAAGATTGAACCCTGCTTCAGATGGGTGAAAAAAGCTCGTATTTTCAATGTTATGGCCTCTTTCTCACGCTGATCTCGCGGGAAGAGCGAATGGCACCGCCCGTGGATGCAGTACTTCCTGCACGAGGCGGACGCGGCAAGATCAATGCCAGCTGGCGAGGCACGCAGCCCGCAAGCCAGGGGCGGTCGAAAGGGAAAGGCCGGCAAGAGTTCCCAAGGAACCAATATTCAGGCGAAAGGCACGCCGGGTCGCCTCACGGGCGGGCAGCCGCATCATCCGCCGTTGGCGCGATCCGGGGCGAAGCAAGGCCCATCAGGGTCTTCAGCACCATGCCGGCGACGATCAGAATTGGGGCGCCATAACCGGCCAGCAGCATGATGAGCAGGATGTTGTCGGCACCCAGGATGTAGGCGAGGAGGCCGCTCAAGGCTGCGGAGACATTCGCGATCAATGCCAATCCGATGATCATGCCGCTCTCTCCGACGGTGCGACGGCAGAAGCCGTCAACACCATCCTTCGGACATTCGACGACGACTATATTTGACGAGCGAACCCTTAAATTTCCGCTCATTTCGCGAGCGCAATTGTCTGAACAGGCGGAAAGGTTGGGGGCGTCGCCGGGAAAGATGGTCACCCCGAACGCATCCGGAAGCGACCGCCTGGAATGCTGGAACAGTGCCGCGAGGCACCCCGCCACTTCCTTCGGGAATTGAGACATGCATCGGATGAGCGGCCGTTTGACTGGCCGGTCCGTTGGCCGGGAAAGCCTGAAAATGAAGGGGAACCGGCCTTTCGGGCCCTTCCGTGCGAACGCCGCGCGGGCAGAGGCCTCCGCGCGAGGGTCAGGCGACGGCGCCCATCGGCGGCGGTCTTTGCTGGCGGAGGCACTGGCAGATCTCGTCGAAGCCCATGGGCCGCCCGAAGAGATAGCCCTGCCCGCAGGCGCAGCCGAGCGCCATCAGCGTTGCGGCCTGTTCTTCCTGCTCGATTCCCTCGGCGACGACATTCATGTTCAGTTCCCGGGCAAGCAGGAGGATGATCTGGACGATGCCCGCCGCCTGCCGGTCCTCCCCGATCTCCGAGAGGAAGGCGCGGTCGATCTTCAATTCATTGAAGGGAAAGTTGCGGAGATAGGAGAGCGAGGAATAGCCGGTCCCGAAATCATCGAGCGAGACGGTCACGCCCTGCGCCTGCAGGCGTCGCATCAGCGCTTGCGTGCCCCTGGAATCCTGCAGCATCACGCTCTCGGTGATCTCGAGCTTCAGGCGATCCGGCGCGAGCCCCGAGCGCGCCAGCGCGCGGCCAACGCTCTCGGCCACGTCCATGCGCATGAGTTGCGCCGGCGAGAGATTGACGGAAACAGCGATGGGCTGCGGAAACCGCGTCGCATCCCGGCAGGCGTGTTCGAGCATGATACGACCGATCTCGGTAATCTTGCCGCTTGCTTCCGCCGCCGGAATGAAATCGGAAGGCATGACCACCCCACGGATCGGGTGCCGCCAGCGCACGAGGGCCTCGACGCCGATGATTCGGCGCGTGGGGAGGTCCACGATCGGCTGGTAGACTGGCTCGATCTCGTCCTCGAGATTCGCCTCGTTGAGCTCGATCTCCAGTCGGCCGCGATTGAGCGTGCGGGAAAGCATGGCCTCGTCGAACAGGGTCCGACGTGCCTTCCCCTCCATCTTGCCGGTCGTAAGAGCCAGATCGGCGCGATGGACGATCTCCTCCGCCGCCAGAGATTGATCCCGCAGGAGCGAGAGCCCCATTGTCGCATCGACGGTGAGGAAATGGTCGTCGATGCGCAAGGGCTCGCGCAGGCTTTCATGCAGGCCCTGCACAAGCGCCTCGATGGCCGGGAACTCGGCTTCCAGCACCAGCATCACCATGAATTCATCGCCCCCGAAACGGGCGCTCTTGGCCCGGCGCTGGGCAGCGCTGAAGCGGGTGAGGCGCGCGCCGATTTCCGCCAGCAGCGCATCGCCCGCCTTGTGCCCGAGCACGTCATTGATGGGCTTGAAGCCATCGAGATCGATCGCCACCACGACAATCGTGTGACCCGGCGGAAGATCAAGGATGGCCTTTTCGAGCGCGCCCATGAAGGACTTGCGGTTCGACAGTCCCGTGAGCATGTCGAAGGTTGCGAGATAGGCATTTTCCTGGGCGATCAGGCGCTGCACCCCGTAGGATTTCTCCAGGCTGCGATTGTTCCAGGAGAGAACGAGAATCAGCAGCACCGAGATCGCGATCAGCGACAGGGTGATGATGTTGTGCACGCGCTGCAGGAATCTCAGTTCGGCCGAATAACCCGCCTTGTTGTGCTGGTAGAAATCATAAGCCTGGCCTGCGAGTTCGTCGATCGCGGTTTCCAGCACAAGGATCTTGCGGCGCAGTTCCGGCAGATGGCGCTCGAAATCCGGATTGCGGATGACCCGCTCGATCTCGCCGAACTGCGCGGTGATGCGGTCGAGCAGCGCCTTGCGCTGCGGCGACGAGTTCACGAAATGGCCGAAGACGCCGGCCTTCCACGTGCCGAGGCGGGAGTACATGATGTCGAGCGCGAGTTCGATCCGCATCCGCGCTTCCGCGTTGAAATCCTGTTCGGCGGCGATGACCGCACGGGCGAGATCATAAAGCTCTCTGCGTCCGTTCTGCCCGGTCCAGGCGATGTCGTGATTGAGGCTCTTGTCCACCACATCATCCAGCGCGCGGATGACGACCGGCATCGCGGCCATGGCGAGGCCCAGAAGCAGCGCGACGATCATCAGGGGCAGGCGCAGCTGCTTCAGGAGCCAGGCCGCGGCATCGCGAAAGGAACCTGCCATGATGATCGTTCTGCGTGCAGGCGTTCCGCTCACTCCACGGTGATGGAGCGGACCTGCCAGGCCGAGCGGCTGAAATAGGTGTCGTGCTTCAGCGCGGTATTCGAATCATAGGGGTAGATGATGAAGAGCGGCCCCTTCTCGCGCACCTCCATCGGCGCTCCATTGCGGCGATAGGCGAGGATGGGCTTGAACGCGCTGAAATCCTTCATCGGAATTGTGGTGCGATAGCGGTTGAGCGCGGTCACCTGCGCGTTCGCGCCGGAGAGCTTCAGGCTGTCCATCAGCACCTGCAGCGATACGCCTTCGAAATGCTGCACGCCGTTGTGCCACGGTGTCGTGGTGCGGATCTCCGCCTTCGGCAGCTTTTCAAGGTCCGCCATCGTGAGATCATGGCTGGCGCCGCCACCGGGGCCGGAAATGGTGAGCACCACCGGCCCAGCTGTGCTGCGCGCCGCAACATCCTGCGCCGGGGCCAGCGAGAGATTCGCCAGAATGAGGAAGCCGGCAAACCCGGCGCTGATGATCCCGCGTCGTGTGGTCATGGTCATTCTCCCGGACATGTCTGGGTCGGCGCAGCCCACCGATCGGGCAGCCAACGGAAAATCCGGATATCGAACACAACTTAAGATAGTATTGTTCCGCTTGCAGACAGATGCCGAAAATGAGCGCGCGATAGAGATCTCCATCCGCTTCCACCGCCATATCTGCATTTTTCCAAGTTCCAGCACATGATGTTGCCCCCCCCCAGCCTTCAGTTGCGGGGCAGCCCCTGAACCTTAAAAATACATGCTTGACTTGCTTTTTATCCGCCTTGCTGTCCTATCTCCATGCCGGCGGAGATGACCGCTCCCGATCCCGGCTTGGGAAAGCCCGCCAGCAGGCATAAATTGGTTTATATGTGACCTGGTGCGGCCATTTTCCCGGAACGGAGCGAAGGTGTTCGACGCAAGTTTGGCCCCGCTCGCCACGCGCCTGCTCGCGCCTGCAGCGCATTGGCTTGATCGCCGCGGCTTGAGCGCCGATCAGGTGACGCTGACCGGTTTCGGAATCGGACTTCTCACCGTTCCGCTTCTGGCCATCGGCGAGTTCGGCTGGGCACTCGCTGCCATCCTCGTGAACCGGGTTGCCGATGGGCTGGATGGTACGCTCGCGCGCCTGCAAGGCCCCACCAGCCGGGGTGCCTTTCTTGATATCGCGCTTGATTTCGCCTTCTACGCGCTGGTTGTGCTGGGCTTCGCGCTAGCTGACCCGGCACGGAACGCGCTGCCTGCCGCCGTGTTGCTCGCGGCTTTCATCGGGACGGGATCATCCTTTCTCGCTTTCTCGGTGATTGCCGAGCGCAAGGGGCTGGCTTCGACGGATTTCACCGGCAAGGGCATCTTCTATCTCGGCGGGCTTGCGGAAGGCGCGGAAACCATCGCGTTCTTCCTGCTGGCAGGCCTCTGGCCGCAAGCCTTCCCCTGGCTGGCCTATGGCTTCGCCTTCGCCTGTCTGCTGACCACGCTCTCCCGCTGGCGGGAAGGCTATCGCCGCTTTTGACGAGGCAGGTGAATGCCCCCACGCGGGACTGACGTGGGCCTTCAAGGACGCATGGATGGCAGGGGCGATCCTTCATCGAAGTTGCGGGCGAGACGAGACGGCTCTCCATGAGAATGGCGCGGGCCTCTCGAGCAGAGGCTCGACCGGCTGATCATCCGGCCGTTCCGTGATCCCCGCGAGGGCTGGGGCTCAACCCAGCGGAAAGCGTCGGCGAATGTGAAAGCGTGCGCCGGGCTCCGGCTGTTCGAACAGCAGCAGCGATTGGCAGGTGAGGGACATCAGGTCGGGCTCGGCCGCGAGCCGCGCGGCCAGAATCGCCCGCAAGGGGGCATCCGGCGCGATGGGCCCGGTCAGCGAGAGATGCGGCCGGAAGCCTTCAAGCACATGCGGATAGCCATAGGTTTCAAGATAGCCTCGCTCCTTGCGGTTCAGGCGATCAGGCTTGCGCCGCGCGATTTCTGCGGGTGAGAGCGGCGCGCGGAATCGATCCAGCGCGATGACCGCATCGGCTTCGAGACGATGGAGCGCCGGCTCGGTTCCAGTCGGGGCGAGACAGAGAAAAACCTGATCCTCGCCGGCCTTCCGTGTCTCAAGGGCCAGCGGAAACGGCCCGAAAGCGACATGTCGGCGGCTGAGCCCCTCCAACGCCTGTTCCAGTTCCACGATCGTAAGGCCTTCGATGAGGCGAAACGGGGCCTTCAGCGTGACATGCAGCCCGTAGAGCCGGGGATGGGCCGTTGCCTCCCGGATTGTTTCCACACCAAGGCCGGGCAAGACCGGATGCTTCACATCGGCCCGTGTTTCGGCGTCATAGCCGAGCCAACTCGAACCGAACTGCCAGAGCGGCTCATGCGGCTCCGGCGCGAGATAGATCGCGAAACGGGGCTCGGGGATCATGCCGGGCGGCGCTCCCGCGCGCAGAGCGGCATCAGAGTTTCCATCAGGGCGCTCACGGCCATGTCGATCGAGCCATTGTTCTCGATGCGGATATCCGCCTCCACGCTCTGGTCGAGGGCCTCGCCGCGCGCGAGGCGGGCCTGCTGGTCAGCATCGAATTCGCGGCCGCGAGCCCGCAAGCG
Organism: Rhabdaerophilum sp.; assembly: GCF_046092605.1. NCBI lineage: Bacteria > Pseudomonadati > Pseudomonadota > Alphaproteobacteria > Hyphomicrobiales > Rhabdaerophilaceae > Rhabdaerophilum > Rhabdaerophilum sp. The sequence continues at coordinate 11,486 of NZ_JBJTDY010000178.1, forward strand.
CTGCTCCAGAATATCGCTGCGCGCCGTGACATGCACCACCAGCACGCGGGGTGAGGCGGCGCGGAGGACAGGCACCACGGCGCGCGAGAGATTGGCGATGATATGCCGACCGGCCTCGAGTTCAGCCCGCATCATAGCAGGAATCCCGTAACAGAGCCCATGCGCCTCCCAGTCGATGAGGAAGGCGCCGCGCCACCGGGCCTCCGGGAAATCCGCCGCAGCGAGATACTCGCTGGCCTCGTTGGCATCGGGGACCCGCGAGATCACCCGGACGGGAAACACGAAGTTCTCCGGCGGCAGCACCGCCTTCAGCCGGGCGAGGATCGTATCCTTGCCCACCCCGCTGGCGCCCACCACGGCAATGAAGAGGCCCGGCCCGCTCACGAGACGCGGTGCCCCTCTCGCCAGGCCGCGCGCAGGACGGGCTGGCCGCTCGCGGCATCAACCCGGATGAGATCGGCCCGCTTGGCCACCGCAATCTCGCCGCGATCGGTGAGGCCAGCAGCATCCGCCGGGTTCTTGCTCACGAGGCGGATGGCGCCCGGCAGGCCACCGATGGCCTCGACATCATGGAGCGCGAAGGCACCCATCAGCAGGCTCGTCGGCACGTAATCCGAGGAGAGCACGTCGAGCACGCCATTCTCGGCCAGAGCGCGGGCGCTGACATTGCCGGAATGCGAACCGCCGCGCACCACGTTCGGGGCACCCATCAGCACCTTCAGCCCCGCTTGATGCGAGGCCGCTGCTGCCTCCACCGTGGTGGGGAATTCGGCGATGTGCATGCCATCGGCGATCGCTTCCTCGACATGTTCGAGGGTGGCATCATCATGGCTTGCGAGGATGACGCCATGGCTCTGGCAGAGATCGACGATCGCGCGGCGATTGGCCTGCGCGAATTGCGCGTGGATAGCGCGACGCTTGATGATCCGCTCATTCATCTCGGCTTCTGATGCACCCCGCTTGCCGGCATAGTAGGACTTCCACTTGGAGACATCGGTGAATTGCCGCTGGCCCGGCGTGTGATCCATCACCGAGACGAGCTTCAGTTGCGGATCGGTGAGGAAGGGCTGCATTTCCTCCACGACGTCGGCACAGGAGATTTCGCATCGCAGATGCACGAAATGCTCGGCGCGTGTCAGGCCCGCACCCTTGGCGGTGGTGATCGCTTCGGCAAGCTTCTTCATGCGGGCACCGAACTTCTCGTCGTCGTAATCGTTGCCGACGCGCAGGGCATCGAACACCGTGGTGATGCCTGCGCCGATCACCTGGGCATCATGCGCGAGCACGGCGGAAATCGCGGGCCATTCCACCTTGGGGCGGGGCATGAAATGCACTTCGAGATGATCCGTATGAAGTTCCACGAGGCCGGGCAGCAGGAAATCGCCGCCGAAATCCACGCCCGCTTCCGGCGCGCGCCCCTCGCCGATCTCGACGATGCGCCCATCCTGCACCACCACAAAGCCGCGGAACTGGTGTTCGGCCGTGACGATCTCGGCATTGGAGAATACGAGCGTTTCGCTCATCGCGTGACCTCATGGGGCTGGTTTTCGTGACGATCGAGGAAGGCCTCGATGGACAGCGTGCGGAAATCCTCGAGTGCGGCGCGCAGGCGGGCATGGCTCCAATCCCACCAGGCGAGGGCCTCGAGACGGGCAGCGATCTCTTCAGAAAAGCGGCGCCTTATCGGCTTCGCGGGTACGCCCGCAACGATCGTGTAGGGCTCGACATCGCGGCTCACGACCGCGCCGGCGCCGATGACTGCGCCATTGCCCACTGTCACTCCCGGCAGGATCGTGACGCCGTGGCCGAGCCAGATATCATGCCCGATGGTCACGGCATTCTCGCGCCGCCACTCGAAGAATTCGGTCTCGGCTTCGGCATCCGGCCAGTAGTTTTCGGCCCGGTAGGTGAAGTGGTGAAGCGTCGCGCGCCAGGTCGGGTGGTTCGGCGCGTTGATGCGCGCATGGGAGGCGATGTTCACGAACTTGCCGATGGTTGCGCACCAGATCTCGCCATCGCGCACGACATAGGAGTAATCGCCGATCGCGCTATCCGCGATGCTGCAGCGCTCATAGATCTCGGTGTAGCGGCCGAGCGTGGTGTTGCGCACGTCAGCGGTCGGATGAACGAGCGGCATCTCGGAGAGCTTGGTCTTGCGGATGGGCTGGATCTCGGCGCTGCCTTGTCTCTCGCTCATCATGCGGCGAACTCCCGGGCCGGCGAGAACCGCGTGACATCGAGGATGCGATCCGCCACGCGCTCGCGCACTTCGGCATCGTGGAAGATGCCGAGAAAGGCCGTGCCTTGCGCCTTCCGCTCGGCGATCAGCGCGATCACCGCCTCGCGGTTCTTGGCATCCAGCGAGGCCGTAGGCTCGTCGAGGATCAGGAAGCGATGGTTGCCCGCGAAGCCACGCGCGATATTCACGCGCTGCTGCTCGCCGCCGGAGAAGGTGGCCGGCGGCAGGTTCCAGAGCCGTTCCGGCAGGTTGAGATGGGCGAGGAGACGGCCCGCGCGCTCGTGGGCCTCATCGGGCGGGAACCCTGCGGCACGCGCCGCTTCGGCTACGATTTCCAGCGCCGGCACGCGCGGAATGACACGCAGGAACTGGCTGACATAGCCCATGGTGTGGCGCCTGAGCGCGATGATCGTACCGGGCGAGGCCGTGACGACATCGACTGGTGCCTCGCCGTCATCAAGAATGATCGCCCCAGAATTCGCGAGGTAATTCCCGTAGATCGCTTTCAGGATCGAGGATTTGCCGGCACCTGACGGACCGCCGAGCACGACGCATTCACCCGGCAGCACGACGAAATCCACGCCCTCCACCACTGGCAGGTGCTTGCCGCCATGGAGATGCAGGTGAAACGCCTTCGCGAGGCCGGAGACTTGCAGAACAGGGTTCATCATGGCCCTCACGCGGCGAGCACGGACGAGACGAGAAGCTGGGTGTAGGCCTCCTGCGGATCATCGAGCACGCGATCCGTCAGGCCCGCCTCGATCACATGGCCGTCCTTCATCACGAGGATGCGATGCGACAGGAGCCGCGCGACCGAGAGATCATGCGTGACCAGCACCACCGCGAGGCCAAGATCGGCCACGAGGCCGCGGATGAGATCGAGCAGGCGCGCCTGCACCGAGACATCGAGCCCGCCGGTCGGCTCATCCATGAAGACGAGGCGCGGATGCGTGACGAGATTGCGTGCGATCTGCAGGCGCTGGCGCATGCCGCCGGAGAATTGCGTCGGCTTGTCGTCGATGCGGGTGGCATCGATTTCCACGCGCTCCAGCCAGCCCCGCGCGGTGTCTCTGATGCGCCCGAAATGCCGATCGCCCACGCCCATGAGACGCTCGCCGATATTGCCGCCGGCGGAAACGCTCATCCTGAGGCCATTGCGCGCATCCTGATGCACGAAGCCCCAATCGGTGCGGGCGAGAAATCGCCTTTCGGCCTCGGTGAGATCGAGCAGGTTTTTCGTATCACCATCGCGCATGCGGTAGCGCACCGCACCGGAATCGGGCGGGAGCTGGCCCGAAAGGAGGTTCAGCAGAGTGGTTTTTCCCGAACCGGATTCGCCCACGATCGCCAGCACCTCGCCGGGCTGAAGCGCGAAGCTCACATTCCGGCAGCCGATTCGCAGGCCGTAGAATTTCGAAAGTCCCTCGGCCACGAGAAGCGGAGAAGCAGAAAGATTGGTCATTCGGCAGCCTCCGTCACGGGCGTGCCGAGAGTGCCGACATGGCCCTCGCAGCGGCGGGTCTCGCAATGATGGGTGTCGGAGCAGACGAACATCCGCCCGCCCTTGTCATCCGTGATGACCTCGTCGAGATAGCTGTCGGTCGCGCCACAGAGCGCGCAGGGCTGGTCGAATTTCGTTGCCTCGAAGGGGTGATCCTCGAAATCGAGGCTCACCACCTTTGTGTGCGGCGGGATGGCGTAGATCCGCTTCTCGCGCCCCGCGCCGAAGAGCTGCAAGGCGGCGCTCTGGTGCATTTTGGGGTTGTCGAATTTCGGGATGGGCGAGGGGTCCATCACGTAGCGATCGGCCACCAGCACCGGATAGGCATAGGTCTTCGCGATATGCCCGTGCTGGGCGATATCCTCGTAGAGCCGCACATGCATCAGGCCATATTCGGCGAGGGCATGCAGCGTGCGTGTCTCGGTCTCGCGCGGCTCGAGGAAGCGCAGCGGCTCGGGGATCGGCACCTGGTAGACCAGAACCTGATGGGCCTGAAGCTTCGCCTCGGGAATGCGGTGGCGGGTCTGGATGACCGTCGCCTTCTCGGTTTCTGTCGTGGTTTCCACACCCGCCGTCTTCTCGAAGAACTGGCGGATGGAGACGGCGTTGGTCGTGTCATCCGCGCCCTGGTCGATCACCTTCAGCACGTCGGTGGGTCCGAGGATCGCTGCCGTCACTTGCACGCCGCCGGTGCCCCAGCCATAGGGCATGGGCATTTCACGGCTCGCGAAGGGCACCTGGTAGCCGGGAATGGCGATCGCCTTGAGGATCGCGCGGCGGATCATCCTTTTCGTCTGCTCGTCGAGATAGGCGAAGTTGTATCCGCGATAGTTTTCCGCCGTCCGGCTCATTCCGCGGCCTCCGGGTGGGTGATTGAACGGGTCTCGAGTTCGCGGCGCATCTGCCGGAGCAGCGCGAGTTCGGCCTGGAAATCGACGTAATGCGGCAGTTTCAGGTGCTCGACGAAGCCGGTCGCCTGGATGTTGTCGGAATGCGAGAGCACGAATTCCTCATCCTGCGCGGGGCTCGTGCGTTCCTCGCCGAGTTCGCCCGCGCGAAGGGCCCGATCCACCAGCGACATCGACATGGCGCGTCGCTCGCAATGGCCGAAGGAGAGACCATAGCCGCGCGTGAACTTCGCCGGCTCGGTCAGCGAGCCCTTGAACTGGTTCACCATCTGGCACTCGGTGAGCGTGACCTCGCCGAGCGAAACGATGAGGCCCAGCTCGGGGATCTCGAATTCCACCGCCACCTCGCCCATGCGGATTTCGCCCACGAAGGGATGGTTGCGGCCATAGCCGCGCTGGGTGGAGTAACCCAGCGCCAGCAGGAAGCCCTCGTCACCGCGCGCCAGATTCTGCAGGCGCAGATCGCGCTCCGCCGGGAAGGCCAGCGGCTCGCGCGTGAGGTCACCCACGGGCTTTTCGGGGTCACCGGGCGGGTTGCGCTCGATGAGATCATCCTGCGCGAGGAGATCGGTCACGCGCGGGAAGCGCTCTTCCGTGTCGACCGGCGCCGTCACTGGGGCGGCGGGGTCGCCCTCGGCCAAAAGTGCGAAATCCAGCAGGCGATGCGTGTAGTCAAAGGTCGGGCCGAGAACCTGCCCGCCGGGCAGATCCTTGTAGGTCGAGGAAATGCGGCGACGGATCGCCATCCCGGCCGTATCAAGCGGCACGGAAAAGCCGAAACGCGGCAGGGTCGTGCGATAGGCGCGGATGAGGAAGATCGCCTCAATGAGGTCACCGCGCGCCTGCTTGATGGCGAGTGCTGCGAGCCCGCGATCATAAAGCGAGCCCTCGCTCATCACGCGGTCCACCGTGAGGCCCAGCTGCTGCTCGATCTGTTCCGTGCCGATTTCCGGCACTTTGCGATCGCCGCGCCGCTCGTGTTCGAGCAGCCGATGGGCATTGGCGATGGCGCGTTCGCCACCTTTCACTGCGACATACATCAGCGCGCCTCCCCAAGGATGCGCGTGGAGCGCGGCAGGCCGAGGACGGCCTCGTTGGTCGTGAAGAGGAGGTCGACTCCGAGCGGAGCACGCGCGGCATTCGCGGCCCATTGCGCGATGAAATCCGCCGGAAGGCCGGGGATTGCGAGTTCGCGCGTGCCCGGAATGCCCGGTCCGGCGATCGTGAGCGTGGGACCACCCACGAGGCATTCCACCTTGACGAACACCGTCGTCGAGCGATCCGGATATTCCGGCGTGCCTTGCGCGAAGCTTGCGAGATCGAGCGCATCGCGTGCAAGATCCACGAAGGCGAATTCGGCTTCATCCGGCCGGGCCGCGAGCCGCGAACCGGTATGGAAGGTGATGTCCTCGTTCGCCGCGATGAGGCCCGGCGAGAGATGGTAGCGCACTTCGAAATCGAGCAGGCTCAGCGCAATCGCCCGCGCCACCGGGCCAAAAGGCGAAGCCTCCCCCGCCAGCGCGCCGGCCGGCACGATGCGGCCGGGCTCGGCCAAAGCCTGCATCACCGAGCGGAACGCCGCCTGCTGGTCGAGAACGGGATTTTCAAAACCGGCGAGGCTCATTGTCAGCCCTCCGCGCGCACAAGCGTGAAGAAATCGACGCGCGTGGCCGCGGTTTCGGCGCGCTTCTTCTGCGCCTCCAGCGCAAGGCGCTGGCGGATGGGCGCGAGGACTTCGCGCTCCACTGTGAGGCGATCCGCCTCGCGCCGGGCGAGGGCCTCCAGGATCGCGGCCTGTTCGGCGCGGGCCGGGTCACGGCCGAGGAACTGGCCATAGCCGCGCTCGCCGGTCGCAAGCTCCACCACAGCGCGGGTCACGGTCGCTTCGCCGAGATTGAAGGGCGCGCCATCGCCGCCCATCCGGCCCCGCAGCATCACAAGGCCGATTTCAGGCGCGCGGATGGTGGCATGGGCGAGGTTCGGCCAATGGGCGCTCAAGGGCAGGGCGAGTTCCTCGCGCGTCGCGCGGGCCAGCAGGGCCATTGTCGCGGCACGGCAATCGGGGTTCTGCCTTGCGGCCTGGGTATCGGGCATTTCGAGCCATCCGGTCAGTGAGGATGCCTGCTCTTCCACCCCGCCGATGACGGGCCGATGATAGTGCGATGACGCTTCGATGACAGCTGTCACGCTTCCGCGCGGCGCAGTCCGATGAGGCGCGTGCGCAGGCGCGAGGAGAGGAAATCGATTGCCGCGACGGTCGCGAGAATCATCAGGATGATGAAGGCCACGCGATCCCATTCGAAGGTGCGGATCATCTCCGCGAGATGCAGCCCGATGCCGCCCGCCCCGACGATCCCGATGATGGTGGCTGAGCGCGTGTTCGATTCGAAATAGTAAAGCGTCTGGCTGATCAGCACCGGCATCACCTGCGGCAGCACGCCGAACCGCATGACATGCAGGCGGTTGCCGCCGGTGGAGGTGACACCCTCGGCGGGTTTGCGATCCGTCGCCTCGATGGCTTCCGAGAATAGCTTCGTGAAGGAGCCGATATCGCTGGTCATGATGGCGAGCACGCCCGCGAAGGGGCCGAGCCCTACCACATTGATCCAGATCAGCGCCCAGATCAGCGTATCCACCCCGCGAATGGTGTCGGAGAAGCGGCGCGTGAGGAAACGCATCGCCCACCCGCCGATCATGCCCTTCGCGGCCATGAAGCCGAGGGGCAGGGCAATCGCCGCCGCGAGCAGGGTGCCCAGGAAGGCAATCGCCACGGTCTCGCCGAGCGCCTTGAAGAAGGTTGCCGCAGAGCCACCGGCTGAAGGTGGCACCATGAGGCCGAGGAAGGTCGCGAGCTGCGCCATGCCGCTGCCCATGCGGGCGAAGGAGAATTCCAGGCGGGCGAAAGCGAAGATCGCGACGCCGACCATTCCGGCCACGACAAGGCTCGTGATGATCCGCGTTTTCAGCGAAGGCCGGATTAGACCCGGATGGTTCCGCCGCGCTGAATCGCGGTCGAGAAGCGAGGCTTTCGGGTTCATCGGCGCTGCTCCCCGGCAATCAGGCGGTGGCGGATGCGTTCGGTCACAAGGTCGATCACCATCACGGTCGCGATGATGAGCAGAAGAATGGCCGAGACATCCGAGTAGTAGAATTTGCGCACGGCCTCGATCAGCTCCTGGCCGATGCCGCCTGCACCAACGAAGCCCATCACGGATGCCCCGCGCACGTTGATTTCAAAGCGCAGCAGGCCGTAGCTCGCGAAATTCGAGAGCACCTGCGGCACGGCCGCGTAGCGGATCACCTGCCAGCGGCTGGCCCCCGTGGCGATGGCGCCATCCACCGGTTTCATGTCGATATTCTCGACCACTTCCGCGAAGAGCTTGCCGAGCGCGCCGAAGGTGTGGATCGCGATCGCGAGCACGCCCGGCATGGGGCCGAGCCCGAAGGCCACCACGAAAATGAGCGCGAAAACGAGTTCCGGAACCGTGCGGCAGAATTCCAGCACGCGCCGTGCGACAAAGCGTGTCGTGCTGTTCGGCGAGAGGTTCGAGGAGGCGGCGAAGCAGGCGAGGAAGGCCGCCACCGCGCCCAGCAACGTGCCGAGATAGGCAATCAGCAACGTATCGCCGATATGGATAAGCCACTTCTTCCAGCCCCAGAACCATTCGGCAGGATCGGTCAGAACGAACTGGCCATTATCGAGGTGGAAGATTCGCCCGATATAGCTCGTGAACTGGTGGATATTGCTCACGAATTTCGTGGGCTCCACCTCCGCGACACGACTCGCGACGAGAATCAGTGCCAGCAGGATGGCGAGGCCAAAAAGGCTCGCGCGGCGCTTCGCGGCCTTTTCGCGATCATAGGCGGCGAGATGTGGCGCGATCTGGTGGTCGGGGAGACGGGTGACAGCCGTGGCCATGGAATTGCTCGCGGAGATCGGGGATCATGGTCGCGCGAAAAGGCCGGGGCGAACCCCGGCCAGATCATTCGATTCAAGCTCGATTACGAGCCCTTCTTGCGCAGGGCGTCGATGAACTTCTGGAGGTCTTCCGTGACCTTGTAATCGGCGTGCTTTGCCGGGGCGAAGCCGGGCGACTTGCCGTCCGTGAGCTTCTCGAAGGCGGCCTTGCCCTTGGTCGGGGCATTGAAGAACGCGTCCGCGATGGCCTTCTTCAGGTCGGCCGGCATCGAGGTGAGCACGGCGTAGGGCGAGCCTGGGATCTTGTCGGAGCGGAAGACGATCTTGAAATCGTCGAGCTTCACCATGCCCTTGTTGGCCATGCGGGTCAGGTTGGAATCGTCTTCCGAATTCCACCAGTTGAATGCGACATCGCAGGTACCCTGCTGCAAAGCCATGATCGCATTCTCATGGCTGCCGGCATTCGTCACCTTAGCGAAGAACTTCGTTGGGTCGATGTTCATCTTGTTCATCGAGAAGAGAGGCACATTGTTGCCCGAGGTAGAGTTGGGATCGACGAGACAGAGGTTCTTGCCCTTGAAGTCCTCAAGTCTCGCACCGGCGGCGTCCTTCTTCGCATAGGCAACCGAGAAATAGCCGGTCGAGCCATCCACCGCGCGCATCGAGGCAAAGGCCTCGACACCGCCATTGGAAACAGTGTGGGCGCGGACATAGGACGACGGGCCGTAATCACCGATATGGATGGTGCCAGCGCGCTGGCCCTCGATCACCGCCGCGTAATCGGCCGCGATGCGCAGCGTCACCTTCACGCCGAGTTCGCGCGAGAGATATTCCATGAAAGGGCCCATGCGCTCGATCACGCCAGAAGCGTTCTCGGCGGGAACGGTGGCATAGACCAGTTCGGGGTATTTCGCCTTCCAATCCTGCGCCAGGGCAGGAGCGGCAAGGCTGAGCAGGGCGGCAGCAAGCACCGCACGACGGGGGAGCGTCATGGTCGTTTCCTTGTATTTGCAGGGAGATGAAGTTAGGCGACGGCTGCCAGCTCGGGGAGACGAGCGGGCACGGAAGGCGGAAGCACGTTCATCGCGTCCTCGGCCTCGAGGCCGTAGAGTTCGCGCGCGGTCGCCTCGGTCAGGGCCTCGGGCGCGCCATCGAAGACGATGCGGCCCTGCGCCATGCCCACGAGGCGGTCGCAATAATCCTTGGCGATATCGAGATCATGCAGGTTGCAGATCACGGTGATGCCGAAATGCTTGTTCAGCCGCAGCAGCGCATCCATGACGATGCGGGTGTTGCGCGGATCGAGCGAGGCGATAGGCTCGTCGGCCAGAACAATTTCCGGCTCCTGCACCAGCGCGCGGGCGATCGCCACGCGCTGCTGCTGGCCACCGGAGAGTGTTTCGGCCCGCTGGCTCGCGAGATTGGCGATATCGAACTGTTCCAAGGCTGAAACAGCGAGCGCGCGATCATCCTCGGCCCAGAGCTTCAGCATGGACCGCGCCATGGAGGTGGCATGAAGTCTGCCCATGAGGACGTTGGTCAGGACATCAAGGCGTCCCACGATGTTGAATTGCTGGAAGATCATGGCGCAGGAGGTGCGCCAGCGGCGCAGATCGCGGCCCGCAAGCGCGGTCACCGGCAGGCCATTCCAGTAAATCTCGCCGGAGGATGGCTCCTGCAGGCGGTTGATCATGCGGAGCAGGGTGGATTTCCCGGCGCCGGAGCGGCCGATCACCCCGACGAAGGCGCCCTTTTCCACTTGAAGGGACACATCATCCACCGCACGCTTGTCTCCGAAGCGTCGCGTCAGGTTCCGGATTTCCAGCATGGCAAGCCTCGGCCCAAATGTCGTTACCCCCTGTCGATAGCGGGCTTGCACAACACTTCGATGACGTTTGCACGACGATCTTGTTGCGATCAGCGGGGAACGGGCACCGCGCGAACAGAGCGGCCGCCCTTCGAGCAAGCCTTATCCGATTTCGGTGAAAGGGCTGACCAATTCCACCCCTTTGCGATTGAAGCCCCGGATGGACGAAGCGGCCTGACCCGACGAGGAACAGGGATGATCGACTACAGGTGGTGCCCCCGGGGAGCCGCGCTGGTGGTGGATGCCACGCCGGAACCACAGCCAAGCGTCTCCAGGAGCCCCCCCCAATGCTTCCACTTCATCCTTCAGGACCGTTTCTTGTCCGATACCACCGGCAAAGGCACGCCAGCTTTCGAGGTTGCGCCAGGGAACGGCAATGACAAGAGGAATGCCGGAGCCTAGGTGTTCAGTCCCGGCATGTGGTGGATCGGATTGAAGTTGAACCTTTGCGGTTCTGAAGTCCAGCATTTGCAGATGAACTCGTAGGGCGTGAGGCCCTTCAGGGTCTTCAGTCGTCGCCCGAAGTTGTATTCGGCGATGAAGTCGGCGAGGTG
>NZ_JBJTDY010000179.1:0-48874 GCF_046092605.1 Rhabdaerophilum sp.
TCGTCATGCCCTGTAAACCGAAAAGAGCGGGTCCGTCACCGGCCCACTCTCACTCTGCAGATCGCATGAATTGAGATTGATGCGCGTGTTAATACGCCCGAATGGGCGCAAAATCAAGCGCCGCGCTTCATGAAGCGCAGATAGCTCGGCACACGCCCCTCGCGAATGGCCTTGGCCTCGTAGCGCGTGCGGTGCCAGCCGGCCCAGGGCTCGCGCCAATCCGCGTCCTTGCGGGCAGGCCACTGGAAGTCCCGGTTTGGCAGAACGCGGGCGAGTGTCCAGCCGACATAATCGTCAATGTCCGAAGCAAAACGGAATTCCCCTCCGGGGCGGATCACGCGCGCCAGCTCGGCCACGAAAGCCGCATCGACGATGCGGCGCTTGCGCTGGCGGCGCTTCGGCCAGGGATCGGGATAGAGAAGGTAGACCGCATCGAGGCTGGCATCCGGCAGGCGCGCGAGCACCTCGCGCCCGTCGCCGCGCAAGAGACGCAGGTTTTGGAGGTTGTCGGCCTCGACCTGCCCCAGAAGCTTGGCGACACCGTTGAGGAAGGGCTCCACGCCGAGAAACCCGGATTCCGGTTCGGATTTCGCCATGGCGGCGAGATGTTCGCCACCGCCGAAGCCGATTTCCAGCACCACCCGCTTCGGCGCGGCCGGAAACAGCGCGGCAGGGCCGGCCTTCAGCCGTTCGAGATCGATCTGGATCCGGGGGAGGATGTCCGCGAGCCGCTGGCTCTGCGCGGGCCGCAATGCCTTGCCCTTCGCGCGCCCAAAAATTTTCCGGCGCGGGCTTGCCGCGCCGGTTGCATTCTGGTCATCGGAAGCGCCATCGGGGCTCACGTGAGCGCCGCGACCGCCTACTTCAGCGACGGGACGAGGTCGGTCTTCTCCCAGGAGAAGCCACCGTCACGCGTCGGCTTACGACCGAAATGGCCATAGGCCGCGGTGCGCGCATAGATCGGTTTGTTGAGGGCGAGATGCGTGCGAATGCCGCGCGGGGAAAGATCCATGATCTCCGGCAGCACCTTCTCGAGCGCGGCTTCCGTCACCTTGCCCTTGGCCGTGCCATGCAGATCGACATAGACCGAGAGCGGCTGCGACACGCCGATCGCATAGGCGACCTGGATCGTGCAGCGATCAGCGAGGCCGGCCGCGACCACGTTCTTCGCAAGATAGCGCGCGGCATAGGCTGCGGAACGGTCGACCTTCGTGGGGTCTTTGCCCGAGAACGCGCCGCCGCCATGCGGGGCCGCACCGCCATAGGTGTCCACGATGATCTTGCGGCCGGTGAGGCCCGCATCACCATCCGGGCCGCCGATCACGAACTTGCCCGTCGGATTGACGTGCCAGACGGTATCCTTGCCGATCCAGCCTTCGGGCAGAACCTCGCGGATGACCGGCTCGACGATCTTCTGGACATCCCTGGAGGTCAGCTTCTCATCGAGATGCTGGGTCGAGAGCACGATCTGCGTCACGCCCACGGGCTTGCCGTTTTCGTAGCGCACGGTCACCTGGCTCTTCGCATCCGGGCCAAGCTTGTCGCAGCCGCGCTCGCCCTTGTGGCGCAGCGTCGAAAGGACCTCGAGGATCTTGTGGGAGTAATAGAGCGGCGCCGGCATCAGTTCCGGGGTCTCGCGGCAGGCGTAACCGAACATGATGCCCTGGTCGCCCGCCCCCTCGTCCTTGTTGCCGGAGGCATCCACGCCCTGCGCGATATGCGCCGATTGCGGGTGCAGCAGAACATCGATCTTCGCCTTCTTCCAGTGGAAGCCATCCTGCTCGTAGCCGATGGCGCGGATCGCCTTGCGGGCGACGCTCTTCACCTTCGATTTCATGGTCTTCTCGTCGAGCGAGGTGCGGACCTCGCCGGCGATCACGACGCGGTTGGTGGTTGCGAGCGTCTCGCAGGCCACGCGCACCTGGGCGGCATCCATGCCGGCCTTGGCGGCTTCCCTGAAGAACAGATCGACCACCTCGTCGGAGATGCGGTCACAGACCTTGTCCGGATGACCTTCAGACACCGATTCCGACGTGAAAAGATAAGAAGACCGCGCCACGAAAGGCTCCTGTCGCTGAGAGGCGGGAAGGATGGGCATGAAAAAGGTGCCCGTCCCGGCAGATGGGCGCGTCTGTAAAGCGAAGTTCGGCGAAAGGTCAAGGTGTTCTGGCGAACGAGTTCGTTGAAAAGAACGATTTGGGCGCGTTCCGCGAACGCAAGTCTCACCCCTTGCGCTGCCCATCCGCCAGGGTGGTGACGAGATCGACGACTCGTCGGCGCAACCTGGGATCCTCGATGGAGGCAAAAGCGCGGGCAAGCGCCAGACCTTCAGGGCTCGAGAACAGTTCGGAGGCAAACTCGGACTGCCGGGCTTCCGCGAAACCGCCGCCAATTCCATTGGCCTCCTCGCCCGGAGCGCCTTCGGTGAAATAGGCCATCGGCACGCCGAGCACCTGAGACACGATGCGCATGCGGCTCATCGTGATACGATTCGCGCCCTTCTCGTATTTCTGAACCTGCTGAAAGGTCACGCCGAGGGAATCCGCCAGTCGCTCCTGGCTCAGGCCAACCTGGATGCGCCGCATTCGAATCCGTCGCCCGACATGACGGTCGAAATCACCGGGGGCTTTTTTCAGGCTGCTGTCTTCTGCGCGCATACTCTTCCGAACTCCTCGCGATGATTGCCATGTGGACGCAGGCAGGACGAGCCCATCAGCGACGCACTCCCGATGTCAGAAGAGGCTCGGAGAACAAAATCCCTCAGCTTCTTCTCCCTAGGTTTCTAGAAGGCGTGCAAGCATTTGGCTTCCATCCCTGCGCGAACGGCGCCTCCGGTTCCAACGCTGCAAACCGAACCCTAGAGACCCTGCTGCCCCCAGCAGAACCATCACGGTAGCGTAACTATACCAAATCGTCTGGAGATACAATGTTTGATGCCCCGGCGCCGGCAAGGGGGAATCGATCACATCGGTTTCGCCAAGCGGTCCCCGCGCAACGATGCGGCCGAAGGGATCGATGACGGCGGAGATGCCGCTATTTGCCGCCCGGATCATCGGCAGCCCGAATTCAATCGCCCGCAGACGGGCCTGCGCAAAATGCTGGTAGGGGCCCGATGTGGGGCCGAACCAGGCATCGTTGGTGACATTGACCATGACGGGCCGGCTCCCCTCGGCCGGGGCGAGCTCATGCGGGAAGATCGTCTCGAAGCAGATCATCGGCAGGCTGCCGGGCAGGCCCGGAATATCCAGCGGCCTGCGCCGCTCGCTGGCCGAAAACCCGCCGAGCACGCGCACGAATTGCTCCAGGCCCATGCCGCGCAACAGGTTTTCGAAGGGCAGATATTCCCCGAACGGCACGAGATGCAGCTTGTCATAGGTTGCCTGCAGGCCATCGCGATCCAGCATCTGGATGGCATTGTAGAACCGGAAACGCCGCGCGGTTTCCGGTGCCTCCTCGGCGCGGATGGCGCCCGTCACGAGAATCGTGCCCCCCGGTGCCAGCGCCCTCGCGATCGCCTCGATGGCGCGGGGTTCGCGATCAAGGATGAACGGGAAGGCGGCTTCCGGCCAGAAGAGATGCGTCACATCGGCGAGGCCCCGCGCATGGGCACCCGTCGCGCGGTCGCTCAGCTCGAGGTAGCGCCGCAGGATTTCGGAGCCCGAGCCGCCGCGATTCTTGTCTTCCTGAGCGATATTCGGCTGCACGATCCGGATCTTCACGTCCGGCACGATCGGCAGGGTCGCGAGATCAGGCTTCAGCCCGCCGGTCGGCGCGAGGCGCCAGGCGCCGTAGGTCGCCAGCGCGGCAAGCGCCAGGAAGGCCAGTACGACCGGCAGCGTGCGCCCTGCCAGGCTGCGGCCAGTGCCCAAAGCGGCGGGCGTGGCAAAGACAACCAGCGCAAAGAGCCCCAGCCCTTCCGCGCCGATCAGCGCCGCGCCCTGCGCGAGCCAGAGATGATCGGAGAAAACCTGCCCGAAGCCGTTCCACGGAAATCCCGTGAACCATTGCGCCCGCGCCCATTCGGATGCGCCCAGGCCGAAGGCGAGGGATGCGAAGCGAAAGGGTCCGGCGGACCAGATCAAGCGCGCGATCATCACGCCGAAGGCCGGGAAGAAAGCGAGCCCCGCCGGCAGGCCGATGACGCCGAGCGGCAGGAGCCAGACAAATTGCTCGCCGCCGATGATGAAGGCCGCGCCCAGCCACCACAATCCGCCAAGGAAATAGCCGAAGCCGAAGCACCAGCCGATGAGGAAGGCCACACGCATCATGCGGCGGAAACCGCCCTCGCTCGCGCCGTCGACGAGCCAGACCAGCAGCGGGAAAGCGATGGCAAGGGCCGGCAGCGCACTGACCGGCGGCAGCGCCAGCGCGGCCAGAAGCCCGGAGAGAAAGGCCATGGATACGCGCGCGCGCCCTTCCAGCAGCGCAATGTGCCCGGCGAGATAGGGAAGCGCGAAACGATGGGCGCGCCATTCCTGCCAGAAATCCGCCCAGCCCAAACCGTTTCTCCCGTCGCGAATCATCAGCGCGGCAGCGAATCACCAAAAGCGGACGCGCAAAAGCGTTTCTTGTTCTGTCCGATGCGGCATCAACCGCTGTCGTCGCCCGGCGGCCGGGCGATGCGGAGCTTGCGCATGCGCCGCGCATCACCCTCGATCACGGTGAAGATCAGCCCGTTGGGCGCAGCGAGGCTCTCGCCTTTGGCCGGCAGGCGCCCGAGCAGGGCCGCGACATAGCCGCCGACGGTGGAGACCGGCTGGTCGCCCTCGTCAGGCTCGATCCGAAGGCCCAGCCGCAGCGCGACCTCATCGAGATCGGCCTGCGAGTCAACGAGCAGATCGCCATTCGGAAGGGCCTCGATGCGGACATCATCCGATTGATCATGCTCGTCCTCGATGTTCCCGACAATGATCTCGATCAGGTCTTCCAGGGAGACAAGGCCATCGGTCTCGCCATATTCATCGATCACGAGCGCCATGTGGATGCGCTGGCGCTGCATGTCCACCAGCAGGTCGAGCGCGGGCTTCGAAACCGGCGCGAACAGCACCGGGCGCACGAGGCCGCTTTTCCCCACCGTGGTGCCGGATGCCAGGCTCTCCATGCGCACGAAGACATCGCGGATATGGACCATGCCCTTGGGATCATCGAGGGTTTCGCCATAGACCGGCAGGCGCGAATGGCCGGCCGAGAGAAACAGGGCTTTCAGGTCCCCGAAGGTCGCGTCCTCGGAAATGCCGATGATCGCGCTGCGCGGGACCATCACATCCGCCACGCGGGTATCACGCGCATCGAGGAGGTTGCGCAGGATGCGGCGCTCCTCGGACGTGAAGCTGTCATTGTCGCCCTCGGCATCCTGCTCCTCGAGGGCATCCTCGAGGTCATCACGGATGGAATGAGCCGGCTTCAGCCCAAGCGCGATCTTGAATCGATCGACCCAGGAATCGCGCCCGGAATCCTTCAGGGACTCCTTCGCCTCACGCTCCCTTGCCGGCTCCTTGCCCTTGTTGTCCGGCACGCTGCCGCGTTCCGCCGGATTGTCACTACTCATCCAGTGGCGCCCCCTTCCGCGCCCGCATAGGGATCGCGAATGCCCAGGGATGCAAGGATCGCGCGTTCGCGCCCCTCCATCTCCTCGGCTTCCGCCTCCGTCTCGTGATCATGGCCCATCAGGTGCAACATGCCATGCACCACGAGATGGGACAGGTGATCGCCGAGACTCTTTTCTTCGGCCAGAGCTTCGGCCGAGCATTTTTCATAACCCAGCGCGAGGTCTCCAAGGAAGAGTGATTCCGCATTCCCCGCTCCGGGCAGCCTCGCCGGCGCGGGAAAGGAGAGCACGTTGGTGGGCTTGTCCTTGCCGCGGAAATGGGAATTGAGACGTTGCATCGCGGCGTCATCGGTCAACAGAATGGCGACAGAGGCCAGAGGGTTCCCGCCTTCGGCGATGATGGCTGCGAGCCCGGCACGCCGGGCTAGGAGCTCCGCCTGGGGCAGTTTCTCCCAGCCATCGGCCTCGATCAGAACCTCGATCTCAGCCACGGCGCGGCTGGGGCGGCAGATCGGCCGCGCGTTCCTCATAGGCCTGCACGATGCGCCGCACGAGATCGTGCCGCACCACATGCTGGTGGCCGAATTTCACATGGCCGATCCCCTCGACATCCTTGAGCAGCGCGATCGCCTCCGCGAAACCCGAGACCTGGCCCGGCGGAAGGTCGATCTGCGTCGGATCACCCGTGATGATCATCCGGGAACCCTCGCCGAGGCGGGTGAGGAACATCTTCATCTGCATGGAGGAGGCGTTCTGCGCTTCATCGAGCAGGATCAAGGCATTGGCCAGCGTGCGTCCGCGCATGAAGGCGAGCGGCGCGATCTCGATCACGCCGGTCTGCAGGGCACGCTCCACGAGGCGCCCCTCCATGAAATCGTAGAGCGCATCGTAGATCGGGCGCAGATAGGGATCGACCTTCTCGCGCATGTCACCGGGCAGGAAGCCGATCTTCTCGCCGGCTTCCACCGCGGGGCGCGAGAGAATGAGCCGCTCGACATGCCCGGCTTCCAGCAATTGCACGGCATGGCCCACGGCGAGCCAGGTCTTGCCGGTGCCGGCGGGCCCTTCCGCGAAGGTGAGTTCATGGCGCGCGAGCACGCGCAGATAGGCATCCTGAGCTGCGTTGCGCGCCTTCACAGGTCCGCACTTGCGCGTGGCGACATGGCCGAAGCCCTGCTGCGCGGTCTTGTTCGCATCCGCCGGTTGCTCGCTTTTCGCGGGGAAGAGCGCGCGCTGAAGCGCCGTCTCCTCGATCGCGCCATCGACATCGCCCACCCCGACGGTGCGACCCTTGCGGATGGCGGCATAGAGATTCTCGATCACGCGGCGGGCATGGTTCACGGCATCGCGGGTGCCGCGCAGGCGAACCTGGTTGCCGTTGACATGAGCCAGCACGTTCAGCCGTCGTTCGAGATGGGCGATGTTCTGGTCGTAATTGCCGACGAGAAGCACCGCGGCGCGGTTGTCATCCAGCGTCAAGCTTTCCTCGACACCATCGAGCGCGGCTTCCACCGAAGCCGCAAGCCTTGAAGGCTCGCTGAGGCGGAAATTCAAGCGGCCCATCCTCCCCGGTCGGCCTCGCCCACGGGCGAGACAATCTCCCCATGCAGCGAGTTTGAACGAAGTTCGGTGATTCGCACATCCGCAATCCGGCCGAGCCAGGCGGAAATTTCGTCACCCTTGGGGATATCCACGTGAACCGCCTGAAGATACGGCGATTTTCCCGCGACCTGCCCCGCATGCCGGCCTGGTTTCTCGAACAGCACGGGAACGGTTCTGCCGATCGTGGCCGCGTTGAATGCGTTCTGCTGTTCCAGGAGCAGGGCCTGAAGGGCATGGAGGCGCGCGGTCTTCACCGCTTCCGGCACCGCATCCCCGGCTTCCGCCGCCTTGGTGCCGGGGCGCGCCGAATACTTGAAGGAATAGGCGGTCGCGAAGCCGACTTCGCGCACGATACGCATCGTATCCTCGAAATCCGCATCGGTTTCGCCGGGGAAACCCACGATGAAATCCGAGGTGATCGCGATATCCGGCCGAAGGCTGCGCACGCGCTCGATGATGCGGAGGTAATCCGCCGCCTTGTGCTTGCGGTTCATGGCCCTGAGGATGCGGTCCGAACCCGCCTGAACCGGGAGATGCAGATAGGGCATCAGCTTCGGCAGATCGCGATGGGCGAGGATCAGCGCCTCATCCATGTCGCGCGGGTGGCTCGTGGCATAGCGCAGGCGGGCGAGGCCATCGATCTCCGAAAGCGATTCCAACAGCCCGGCGAGGCTCCAGACCGACCCATCCGGCGCGACACCGTGATAGGCGTTCACATTCTGGCCGAGCAGCATGATCTCCTTCACGCCCGCTTCCGCCATGCTGTTCGCCTCGGCGAGCACGGCCTCGACAGGGCGCGAAACCTCCGCGCCACGCGTGAAAGGCACAACGCAGAAGGAGCAGAACTTGTCGCAGCCCTCCTGCACCGTGAGGAAGGCTGAGGGGCCGCGCGCCATCAGCCGCTTCTTCGAAGGCAGGGGCAGGTGGTCGAACTTGTCCTCGTCCGGGAAATCCGTGTCGATGGTCTTCCTGCCGCGCGCATCCTTCAGCAGATCGGGCAGGCGGTGATAGCTCTGCGGGCCCACCACGAGATCGACCGTCGGCGCGCGGCGGATGATTTCGCCGCCCTCGGCCTGCGCCACGCATCCCGCCACCGCGATGAGCGTTTCCTTGCCTTGGGCCGCGCGCTCTTCCTTCCGCACGCGCAAGCGACCGATTTCCGAATAGACCTTCTCCGCGGCCTTCTCGCGGATATGGCAGGTGTTGAGGATCACGAGATCGGCGTCATCCGCGTTCTCGGTCGCCTCATAGCCTTCGCGCGCGAGGAGATCCGCCATGCGCTCCGCGTCATGGACGTTCATCTGGCAGCCGAACGACTTGATATGCGCACGCTTTGCGCGTCGTTCAGGGTTATCGGGCGGGAATTGAACCGTCATGCTGCTCCTCTAGCGGCAATTCAGGCGGGCGGGAAGGGCGCGCCTCGCCCGAAAAGGCCTGCCGCACGCGGGTTTCGAGCAGTTTCGCCGTTTGCTTGCGATTCCGCGCGCCATTGACCGGCAAAGCCTCGGGCAGGATCACGCGCACGATGATGGCCGGCCCGGCAAGAATGCCGGCGAGATGGGGCGCGAGATCCATGTCGCCGTGCCAGGCGAGGTGAGGCATCTCCGCGCGATCAACCGGCAACCCGCCACGATGGGTGTAGCGGATGGCAAGCGGCTGGAGCACGGCTTCGCCCGCATCGGCGGTCGCGGCCTGCGCGGCACCGAGAAGGGCGGAGCGGAAGGGCAGCACGCGCAGGCCATCGCTCGTCGTGCCTTCCGCGAAAAGCACCATGGCATCGCCGTTGGCGATGCGCTCGGCAATCGCGGCATTCACGGCGGCGGTTTTCGCGCGCCGCTCGCGCTCGACGAAGATCGATCGCTGCAGGCGCGCAAGCGTGCGCACGACCGGCCATGTTCCGACTTCGCTTTTTGCGATGAACGAGACCGGAAACAGCGAGGAGATCACGACGATGTCGAGCCAGGAGCAGTGGTTCGAGACAATCATCAGCGGGCGGCGCGGATCGAGCCGGCCCTCGCGGATCACACGCACGCCCATCACGAAACGGAGGTAGCGGTGGAAGATCACCGGCATGTGCCTTGCCAGCGGCGAGCCCAGTTTCAGCGCGAGCCATTGCGCCGGAAGCCCGATGGCGAAGGCCGGCGCGAGGGCCACGAGCCGCAGGCCCATCTTCATCCGGCCGCGCATATCCAGCGCCATGTCAGGCCTCCCCCGTTCGGGCAGGACTGCTGACGGTCGCACAGGACATCATCGTGACCCTTACCGGAAGCGCGGCGTGGGGTCGAGGCCGGAGAGATCGGCCTGCATGGTCAGTGCATCGCGGCGCTTGCCACCCGGCTCGGCTGGATAATAGGCCTTGCGGCGACCAAGTTCGCGAAACCCCAGGCTGCGATAGAGCGCCAGCGCGGGCGCGTTCTCCTCCGCCACCTCGAGGAACAGCACCTCCCCGCCCGCGCGGCGCACATTCTGCGCATGTTCCGCCAGAAGCGGCTTGGCGAGCCCCCGCCCCCGCGTTTCGGGATCGAGCGCGATGGTCAGCAGTTCCGCCTCACCCGCCACTACGCGGCTGATCGCGAAGCCCGTGACGACCTCGCCGATGAGAGCCCGGCTCACCTGCACATCCGCGACATGCCCATCGAGCAGCATGCGCTCCATTTCGAAGCGGTCCCAGCCATGTGTGAAGCCGGAGGCATGAATTTCAGCCATCCGCCAGGAATCGCTCATCGCGGCCGGGCGCATATCAGTGGCGAGGCCGCCCATCCACCATGTCCACGGCCAGAACCACGACCACATGGCGTTCAGGCCCCGGCAGTTGCGACGCGCTGGAGGCGATGACTGTCCTGCATGGTCACATTTGCCTCGCGCAGATAGAGCGGCTTGCAGGCAGAAACCAACGGATCTGCCACCGAAGCCAGCCGGGCGACCCAGCTGATGGCCGGCGCTGCACTGGCGCGGACCGTATCAGGGGTGATCCGCCAGTCCGGGTTCTGCTCCTTCACGGCCCGGGCGAGCATTTCCGCCGCATCGCCCGCGCAGATCACCGGCGCAGAGCCGATTCCGCGAGCGGCATCGGCCAGGGAGAACAGGCCGGGTCCTGCCATCACGCTGCCTTCCGCGCTCGTCAACTGGTAGAAGACCATGCCATGACGCGCATCGACCGCAGCGGCCACCGCGCGCTTCTCACCGCCGAAGAGCACCGGCGCGGCGAAGGCCGCGAGCGTTGAGACGCCCACCACCGGCTTGCGATGCGCCAGCGCGAAAGCCCGCGCCGCGGCAATGCCGATGCGGATCCCGGTGAAGCTGCCGGGCCCGATGGTGGATGCGTAACGATCGATCTGGGAGAAACCGAGACCGGTTTCCTTCAACACGCGATCAACCATGGGCAACAGGGCCTCGGCATGGCCACGCGCCATCGCTTCGCTGCCCTCCGCGAGCACGCGACTGGTTTCGCTGTCATAAACCGCGACCGATGTGGCGCCGAGCGCGGTATCAAGCGCCAGAACGCGCATGAGGCCTCAGGCCGCCTCGACGGACTGCACATCCGGCAGGAAATGGCGCAGCAGGTTCTGAATGCCGTTCTTGAGCGTCGCCGTGGAAGACGGGCAGCCCGCGCACGAGCCCTTCATGGTGAGATAGACCACGCCATCGCGGAAACCGCGGAAGGTGATGTCGCCGCCATCGCCCGCGACCGCCGGGCGGATGCGCGTTTCGAGCAGTTCCTTGATGGTCGCGACCGTTTCGGCATCGGCCTGTTCAAAGAACTCGTCGGCCGGAATTTCGCCGGCATCGCCCTCGCCGAGCACCGGCTCGCCGGAGAGGTAATGCTCCATGATCGCGCCGAGCACGGCCGGCTTCAGGTGCTGCCACTCGCCGCCCGCCTTGGTGATGGTGACGAAATCGCCGCCCAGAAACACGCCGGTCACGCCGGGAATCTCGAATAGGCGGCGTGCCAGGGGCGAGACCTCACCCTCGATGGGCGATTTGAACTCTCGCGTGGCATCGCCCAGAACGCTGCGTCCCGGCAGGAATTTCAGCGTGGCGGGATTCGGAGTGGCTTCGGTCTGAATGAACATGGAAGAGCCTCGTTTCGCCTTGTGTCTTTCGCATTTCCTTGCCGCGAGGCAGGCCCCGCTTCGCTCGAAAATGCTTCTCCCCGGGTTCAAGGCCCGGCAGGCTCTTCATAGATAGCCCCTTGCGCTCGCCGCACAAGGGTGTTCCGCTCAGGCCAGCGCCTCGAAATCATCATCCGGCAGGCCGCCGGGCACGATGGTGATGGGCACGGGGAAGCCGGCCGAAGCGCGGCCGGCGAGCTGGGTTACCAGCGGCCCCGGCCCTTCCTTGCCCGCGCCGGCCGCGAGAACGAGCGCCGCGATATCCTCGTCGGTTTCGATGCGTTTCTGCACTTCCTCGGCCGGCTTGCCGGTCTGGATTGCCCGTTCGGGCTCGAAATGGGCGATGTCGCGGATGATCGCCGCTGCCGCATCGAGGCGCTTGCCGGCTTCCGCCTCGGCCTCGGCCTGCATGCGGGCACCGATGCCGAGCCAGGGCTGGGCATCTTCCGGCTGAATAATCGCGAGCACGACAATGGACGCGCCGGTGCGGCGCGCGCGCCTCGCTGCGAAATGCACGGCGCGCTCACATTCGGGCGTGTCATCCACCACCACCAGCAGTTTCGCCCGGTGACCCGGCTCATAGGCGCGCCGACGAACTGCCATCCGCTTCTCTCCGCTGGCCCGGTAATTCGAAAGGCCTGATGGTGACAGGGCGTTCCTTCAGGTGCAAGGCCGGGCTTCAGCGATGGATGAAGCCCAGGATTTCCTTCACGTCCCGATAGACCGGCTCGGCGATGACGCGCGCCCGATCCGCGCCATCGAAAAGAATTGCATCGATGGAAGCGGGATCGGCGAGGTAGCGCCGCATCTGCGCCGCGATGGGCGCGAGATGGTTCACCGCCACATCGCCAAGCGCCTGCTTGAAGCGCGAGAACTGCCCGCCGCCATATTCCTTCAGGACGGCATCCGGCGCCTGGCCCGAGAGCGCGGCATAGATCGTCACGAGGTTTTCCGCCTCCGGGCGGCCCTTCAGGCCCGCTTCCTCGCTCGGCAGGGGCTCGGGATCGGTCTTCGCCTTCTTCACCTTCAGGGCAATCGTGTCGGCGTCATCCGTCAGGTTGATGCGCGAATAGTCCGAAGGGTCGGATTTCGACATCTTCTTCGTGCCGTCGCGCAAGGACATCACGCGCGGCGCGGGGCCGGCGATCAGCGGCTCGGGCAGGGGCAGGTATTCGCCGCTGTCGAGGCCGAGAGCGCGGATGCGATCCCCGAAATCGAAGTTGAACTTCTGCGCGATATCGCGCGCGAGTTCGAGATGCTGCTTCTGATCCTCGCCCACCGGCACATGCGTCGCGCGGTAGACGAGAATATCCGCAGCCATCAGCACAGGATAATCATAGAGGCCGATGGAAGCGTTCTCGCGATCCTTGCCGGCCTTTTCCTTGAACTGCGTCATGCGGTTCAGCCAGCCGAGCCGGGCGATGCAGTTGAACACCCAGCCGAGCTCGGCATGGCCCGACACCTGGCTCTGGTTGAAGATGATCGCGCGCTTAGGACCAAGACCGGCCGCGAGATAGGCAGCGGCCACCTCGCGGGTGGCCTTCCGGAGGCCTTCCGGGCCGCCCCATACTTCCGGCCCTTGCGTGATCGCGTGCAGGTCGACGATGCAATAGATGCAATCATGGGTCTCCTGCATGGCCACCCAGCGCTGGAGCGCGCCAAGGTAATTGCCGAGATGCAGGTTTCCGGTCGGTTGCATGCCGGAGAAGACGCGCGGTTGGAACGGCGCGAGGCGGGGATGAGCGGTCACGGGGGCGATCCTTCCTGATCTTCCGCGCGAGGGTTGGAAACACGCGCGGGCCCGGATGGGCGATGCGCCCTTAGCAACCTCGATCCGCAGGGGCAAGCGGCGCCGAAGGCGTCAGCTCGTGCGCTCCGCCCGCAGCAGGCGGAAATCGAGGATGCCCAGCATGCGGGCCAGCGCGAGATGCACCGCCACGCCGGCCAGGATGAGCCCGGAAAGTGTCGCCGACTTGATCGCGAGCCCGAACTCGGCCTTCAGGAAAGGTTCGGCATAGGGTTGAATCAGGCGGATGGCCAGCGCCATGCCCGCGGTGGCCGTGGCGGCTGCCGCCAGGTCTCGCAAGGCGCGCAGGCCCAGGCGCAGCCGATGCCGCGCGAGAACATAAAGGATCGCCGCGTAGCTCCAGGCGCCGATCGCGACGCCGAGCACCGGCGCCAGCGGGTTCTGCCGGGGTTCGAGCAGGAGAACCGCCAGCGCATTAAGGCCACAAGCCACGCCAATGGCCAGAAGCGGCGTGCGCATGCGTTCCTCGGCCAGGAATTCGGGCAACAGGATTTTCGCCAGCACGAAGGCGGGCAGCGCCAGCGCCAATCCACGCAGGTTCGCGGCGGTCGCCAGCGCATCGGCCTGGGTGAAGGCGCCGCGCTGGAACAGCACGGAAATCATGGGATCGGCCAGCAGGAACAGCCCCGCCGCAGCCGGCAACACGAGGAGAACCGCGAACCGGAAGCTTTCGGCCCGCGCAACATCGAGGCCCTTTTCGTCGCCCGCCTGCAGCGCCCGCGCGATGCGCGGCAGCAGAACCACGCCGATGGCCGAGGCGGCGAAGCCGAGCGGCAACTGGAAGAGCCGATCCGCGAAATAGAGCGTGGGGAGGCCATGCGGACGCAGCGAGGCGAATTGCGCCGCGATCAGCAGGTGCAGATGGCCCGAACCCGCCACCGCCATGCCTGGAAACGCGAGCCAGAGCGCCATCCGCGCTTCCCCGCTGCGAAAGCCGCGCCGGAACGCCTTGAAGCGCGGCATGGCCCGGAAGCCGGTGCGCGTGACCGCCATCGCGAGCAGCGCGAGCTGGATCAGCCCGGCCAGCAGGATGGTGATGACCAGAACCAGGCCCGCGCGCTTCTGGCTGATATCGGTGGCAAGCAGGAGCGTCGCCATCACACCGATCAGCAGAAGATTGAGCATCACCGGCACGAGGGCGGCGACCGCATAGCGCTCGACGGAGTTCAGCAGCGCCGCATAGAGCGCCAGCAACACGGTGAAGCTGACGAAGGGAAAGGCGATGCGCCCGAACAACACGGCCTGAGCGAACAGGTCGGGATCTTCGCTCAGGCCATGCGCGAGGAAGCGCATCAGCGGCTCCATGAAGATTTCGGCCACCAGCACCAGAAGGATGGCCAGAACGGAGAGCAGCGCCAGGGCATCTTCCGCGAAATCACGCGCGGCGGCAGGGCCGTCCTGCTGCTCCAGCCGCGCAATCCGCGGCACGATGGCGGCATGCAACCCGCCTTCGCTCATCATCCGGCGCACGAGATTGGGCAGGAGGAAGGCCGCGACATAGGCCTCGGCCACGCCCCCAGTGCCCAGAAGCGCCGCCACCAGCACATCGCGCAAGAAGCCCGTGACCCGCGACAGAAGCGTGGCCGAGCCGACGACGGTGAACGGAACGGCGAGAGACATAGGCCGACCTTTGACGCACGAGCGCGAGGGGTCAAGCCTTCGCGGCGGGCATCAGCCCATGGCGCAGCGCGAAGGCCCATTCCGCGCGGCCATTCGCCTCGGCGCGTTGCGCGGCCTTCTCCCAATCATAGGCGAGGGCGCGGAACTCCACCTTCGGAACCGAGAGTGAATCACCGAGTTCCAGAATCGCGTAGCGCGCATGCGGCGTGCCGGCCTCGGAGACATGCGGCTGGCCTGAGGGATCGTCATAGGCCGGGCAACCGACGCTGCCGGGGTTGAGGACCAGCGGGCCACCCAGCAGCTGGATCAGCTCCGCCCGATGGCTGTGCCCGCAGAGGATGATGCGCGCTTCCGTCGCGCCGAGCCGGGCCGCGATCCGGCCAGGATTGGCGCGGACGAGCCGTGCCTCGCGGATCTCGTCGAGCAGGTAGCGCTCGTCATGGTCCGGCGTCGCATGGAAGGCTTCGATGCCCGGCAGCACCGTCAGGCGAAATGGCAGATCGGCGAGGCTCTGGCGGCGGGGCGCATCGAGCGCATCGAAGGCGTGGGAATCCGACAATCCCAATCCCTCGCGGGAGGTCGAACCGGCGAGCCGGTCATGGTTGCCGCGCACGCCGGGAATGCCGAGCTCCACGAGCCGGTCCAAAGTCTCGCGCGGCCAGAGCGGCCCGGAGACGCGATCGCCAAGATCGACGACATGATCCACCCGCTGCGTCGCGAGATCGGCCAGCACCGCTTCGAGCGCCGGGAGATTGCCATGGATATCCGCGATCACCCCGAGCCGCATGGTGCCTCACAGGATGAACCGCGAGAGATCAGCATTCTTCGCAAGCGTGCCCACCTCGCGCTCCACCAGCGCCTGATCGATCACGATGGTTTCGCCGGCGCGATCGGTGGCGGTGAAACTCACCTCGTCGAGCACGCGTTCGAGAATGGTTTGCAGGCGGCGCGCGCCAATGTTCTCGACATTGGAATTCACCTCGAAGGCCGCGCGCGCGATCGCCGCGATGGCGTCGTCGCGAAAATCCAGCGTCACGCCCTCGGTGCCCATCAGCGCGACATATTGCTTGATGAGCGAAGCCTCGGTGTCGGTGAGGATGCGACGGAAATCCTCCTCGCCGAGCGGCTTCAGTTCCACCCGGATCGGCAGGCGACCCTGCAATTCGGGCAGGAGATCGGAAGGTTTCGCCACATGGAAGGCGCCCGAGGCGATGAAGAGAACATGGTCGGTCTTCACCGGCCCGTGCTTGGTAGAAACGGTTGTGCCCTCGATCAGCGGGAGAAGATCGCGCTGCACGCCCTCGCGGGAGACATCCGCGCCGGCGCGGCCATCGCGCGCGGCGATTTTATCGATCTCGTCGAGGAAGACGATGCCGTTTTCCTCCACCGCGCGAATGGCATCCGCCGTGATGCGATCCTGGTCGATCAGCTTGTCACTCTCCTCGGCGAGAAGCGGCTCATAGGCGTCGCGCACACTCATCCGGCGCGGCTTGCCCCGGCCAGCGAAGGCCTTGCCGAACATGTCGGAAAGGTTCATCGCGCCGATCTGCCCGCCCATTCCGGGAATCTCGAGCATGGGAAAGCCGGTCTGCGCGGGCTGGATTTCGATCTCGATCTCCTTCTCGGCCAATTCGCCCGCATGGAGCTTCTTGCGGAAGGCGTCGCGCGTGGCGGGGGAGGCGGTGGAGCCCACCAGCGCTTCCAGCACGCGGTTCTCCGCCGCGAGATGCGCCCTGGCCTTCACCTCCTTGCGGCGCTTCTCGCGCTCAAGCCCGATGCCGACCTCCACGAGATCGCGCACGATCTGCTCGACATCGCGGCCGACATAGCCGACCTCGGTGAATTTCGTGGCCTCGACCTTGAGGAACGGCGCACCCGCGAGCTTCGCGAGGCGCCGCGCGATCTCGGTCTTGCCGCAGCCGGTGGGGCCGATCATGAGGATGTTCTTCGGCAGAACCTCCTCGCGCATCGGGCCTTCGAGCTGCTGCCGGCGCCAGCGGTTGCGCAAAGCGATGGCGACCGCGCGCTTCGCCTCGGGCTGGCCGACAATGAAGCGATCGAGTTCGGAAACGATCTCGCGGGGCGAAAAGGTGGTCATGCGTGGGAATCCTGCGCATTCGCCGGGAACCTGCGACGAAGATTGGCGGGCAGAGCCATCAGCATCAGGCGCCGCAGGGGCTGCCAGCCAATGCTGAGCCCGAGGATGATCGCTCCGAGGACAAGAAGGGCGGCCGGTACGGTCGCGGTGGTGATCGCCGCTTCCCTGAAGAGCGTGCCGAGCGCGATAGCGGTATAGACCAGCGCCGAAACGAGTAGCGCCCGCCGATCGATGATGAGCGCCACCATCGACAAAGCGAGAAAGAGGCCGATCATCGCAATCGCCTTGCCGGGATTCAACAGCGCCACGCCGCCAAACACTTCCTGGATGAAGCTGTGCACGATGAGCGGCGCGGAGAGGAGATGCAGCCAGAAGGCGATATCCGTTCGGCGCGTCTCCCGGCGCGGGTCGCTCATGTCGAAGCGCATGGCGAGCAGGAAGATCAGCAGGCCGATCAGCAGGATGATGAGCCCGGCGAATCGCTCCACGAAGCCGGGTGCCAGCGCCGTCAGGAACACGAAGGCCGAGCCCGCCAGCACGGCCACGCCTGCCGCCACGGTCACCGGCACGCGGAAACGCAGGTAATGCAGCCAGACCGCGCCAACGGTCAGCAGGGCCGCCAGTGACAGGGCCAGACGATCCCCGAGGAGGCCGGATCGCCGCCCGAAATCGAAGGCACGATCGAGGCGGGAGGCATCGAGCCCCCAGATCATCGCAGCCCAGAGATAGATCGAAACCAGGGCCGAGCCGGTGAAGAGCACGAGCAGCACGATGCTGGGCAGGGCCATGCGATGGCGGCGCGAGAACAGTTCCGCAAGCCCCCAGATCAGCCCCGTCATGATCGGCGCTGCAAATGCGGGCCTGACCGATTCCAGCAGGAAATAGCCCGCCGCACCCACGAAGAGCGAAATGCCGATCACCACGAAGATATCCGCGAAACCGGAGATGAAGCGGAGTTTCTCGCGGTCCTGCTCGGGCTCGAATTCGCGCCGGGCGAGATCGTCGGCCAAATCGCGCAGGCCATCCGCCTGCTGCGCCGTGATGATGCCGCGCGAGACCGCCTCGCGCAGGACGGGTTCGGAAATCATGCACCGATGCTTTCGATCACGAGGGAATGGTTCGTGTAGACGCAGATGTCACCGGCGATCTTCATCGAGCGGCGCACGATCTCCTCGGCGTCGAGATCCGTGTCGGCCAGCGCACGGGCAGCCGCGAGCGCATACATGCCGCCCGAGCCGATGCCCATGATGCCGCCCTCGGGTTCGAGCACATCGCCCGTGCCGGAAAGCACGAGGCCGGTATGCTTGTCGGCCACCAGCATCATCGCCTCAAGCCGCCTGAGGTAGCGGTCGGTGCGCCAATCCTTGGCGAGTTCCACGCAAGAGCGCATCAACTGCCCGGGATATTGCTCGAGCTTCGCCTCGAGCCGCTCGAACAGCGTGAAGGCATCGGCCGTAGCACCCGCAAAGCCGCCGATCACCTCGCACTTGGCAAGGCGGCGCACCTTTTTCGCATTGCCCTTGATGATGGTCTGGCCGAGGCTCACCTGCCCGTCGCCGCCGATCACGGTTCGGCCGCCCTTCCGCACCATCAGGATGGTGGTGGCGTGCCAGGAGTTGCTCTGCCACCCTTGGGCCGGCTCTCTCTCGTTCTGCATGCGCATTCCCTTCGCGCCTGTATGTAGGGGCCCGGAGGCGGGATTGCCAAGGCGGCCGGACCACAGTCGTGCTTTTCCTTTTCGTCCGCATGTTCTAAAGCCTCGCGGCAAGTGGCGCGAGCCACGGAAGGACGGGAGCAGGCCATGCGCCGCGCAGAGGTGAAACGCGAGACCGGCGAAACCAAGATCGCCGTCGCCCTCGATCTCGACGGGACCGGGCGGGCGGATATCGCCACCGGCATCGGCTTCCTCGATCACATGCTGACTTTGCTTGCCCGGCATTCCATGGTCGATTTCCTCGTGCGCGCCGAAGGCGACCTGCAGGTGGATGACCACCACACCACCGAAGATGTCGGCATCGCGCTCGGGCAGGCCCTGCGGCAGGCGCTCGGCGCCAAGATCGGCATCCGCCGCTATGCTGATTGCCTGATGCCGATGGACGAGACCTTGGCGCGCGTGGCGCTCGACATTTCGGGCCGGGCCTTCCTTGTCTTCAAGGCGGAATTCCCGAGCGAAAAGATCGGCACCTTCGATACCGAGCTCGTGCGCGAATTCTTCCAGGCTTTCGCGGCGAATGCGCAGGTGACGCTGCACGCCGAGGCGCTTTATGGCTCAAACAGCCATCACATCGCCGAAGCTCTGTTCAAGGGTCTCGCCCGCGTGCTGCGCCACGCCACCGAAATCGATGCTCGCGCGAAGGATGCCGTGCCTTCCACCAAGGGAACCCTTTCGGTCTGATGAGGTCGGTCTGATGGCCCGCTACACGGTGCATGTGAAGGGCGAGGGGCCCGATGCCCTGGCCCGCGCGAAATTCGTGCTTGACGGGTTTTCGTGGGCGGCCCTCGCCTTCGGCCCGTTCTGGCTGTTCGCGAAGGGCGCGTGGATCTCGGCATTGCTGCTCATCGCGCTGCTCATCAGCATCGGCATGGTGCTGGGCGGGTTGGGGATCGCAGCGATGTTTCCACTGGTGTCGCTGCTGGTTTCGTTCCTTGTTGCGCTGGAATCGGGCGCGATCCAGGCCTGGGAGCTGGAACTCAAGGGCCATCGTTTCGCGGGCGTGATCTCGGGCGATGACCGAGACGTGATGGAACGCCGGTTCTTCGCGGAAGCGCTCGGCGAAAGGGCCGCTCCTGCGCCGGTTTCCGCTCCCGTCCCCGCCGAATTTGCGCCGACGCGGACCGTGAGCGGCGTCCCGATCATCGGGCTGTTTCCCAATCCCTCCCGCCCCGGAGGAAACCGCTCATGAAGGTCGCGCTGATCGATTATGGCGCGGGAAACCTGCATTCCTGCGGCAAGGCGCTTGAGCGTGCGCTCGCGGCCAATGGCATGGCGGGCACGGTCGAGGTGGGCGCGAAGCCGTGGGTGATCGCGATGGCGGATGCCATCGTGCTTCCCGGCGATGGGGCGTTCAGGGATTGCCGTGATGAATTGGCTGCCGTTTCCGGCCTTGAGCAGGCCTTGCACGAGGCTGTCCGGGTGAAGGCCCGTCCCTTCCTCGGCATCTGCGTCGGCATGCAATTGCTGGCGGATATCGGCGAGGAGCGCGGGGAAACCGCCGGCCTCGGCTGGATTCCCGGTCGCGTGGTGGCGCTCGATCCGGCCGAGCGGCATCTCAAGGTGCCGCATATGGGCTGGAACACGCTGGAATCGCGTGGCTCGCACCCCGTGCTGAAGGACGTGCCCTTCGGCGAGAAGGCCCTGCACGCCTATTTCCTGCATTCCTTCCACCTGTTGCCGAAACATGCGGGCGATTTGCTGGCTATCGCTGATTATGGCGGGCCGGTCTCGGCCATTGTGGGTCGCGAGAACATCGTCGGCACGCAATTCCACCCGGAAAAGAGCCAGCAGCTCGGCCTCCGGCTTCTCCAGAACTTTCTCGCGTGGCGTCCATGATCCTTTACCCCGCCATCGACCTCAAGAACGGCCAATGCGTTCGCCTGAAGCAGGGCGACATGGCGCAGGCAACCGTCTTCAACGATGACCCCGCCGCGCAGGCTGCGCGCTTCGAGGCGCAGGGCTTCGAGGCCTTGCATGTCGTCGATCTCGACGGCGCCTTCGCGGGCGAGGCCGTGAACGGCGCGGCGGTGGAGGCGATCCTCAAGCGCGTGCGCTTTCCGGTGCAACTCGGCGGGGGCATCCGCCGCATGGAACAGGTGGAAGCCTGGCTGTCGCGGGGCATCGCCCGCGTCATCATTGGCACGGCGGCCCTGCGCGACCCCGATTTCGTGAAGAGGGCGGCGAAGGCCTTCCCGGAAAGGATCGCCGTCGGCATCGATGCCCGCGACGGGCGCGTGGCCGTCGAGGGCTGGGCCGAGACCTCGGACATGCGCGATGTCGAACTCGGCAAGCGATTCGAGGATGCCGGCGTGGCGGCCGTCATCTACACGAACATCGCACGGGACGGCATGCTATCGGGCCTCGATTTCGACGGCACGATCGCTTTGGGCCATGCGCTGACCATCCCCGTCATCGCCTCGGGCGGGCTTGCCTCCATCGCCGATATAGAGCGGCTCGCCGCGCCCGACTGCGCGCATCTCGCGGGCGCCATCACGGGCCGCGCGCTCTATGACGGACGGCTCGATCCCGCGCGGGCCATCGCGACCATCCGGGCAGCGGGGGCGGCCGCATGAGTCTCAAGGTTCGCGTCATCCCCTGCCTCGATGTGAAGGACGGGCGCGTCGTGAAGGGCGTGCAATTCGTCGATCTCATCGATGCCGGCGACCCGGTGGAAAGCGCCAGGGCCTATGACGCGGCGGGCGCGGACGAGCTCTGCTTCCTCGACATCACCGCGAGCCACGAGAATCGCGGCACCATCCTCGATGTCGTCAGGCGTACGGCCGAGAATTGCTTCATGCCGGTCACTGTGGGTGGCGGCGTTCGCGCGGTGGAGGATATCCGCGCGCTGATGCTCGCCGGCGCCGACAAGGTGTCGATCAACACCGCCGCCGTGAGGGATCGCGCGATCGTGGGCCGCGCGGCCGAGAAATTCGGCGCGCAAGCGGTCGTCGTGGCGATTGACGCGAAAAACGTCTCCGAGCCGAACGAAGACGACCGCTGGGAAATCTTTACCCATGGCGGGCGCAACCGCACGGGAATCGAGGCGATCCAATATGCCCGCGAGGTGGCCGATCTCGGCGCGGGCGAAATTCTGCTCACCTCCATGGATCGCGACGGCACCAAGGCCGGCTTCGATCTCGCGCTGACCCGCGCGATTGCCGAGGCGGTGACCATCCCCGTGGTCGCTTCCGGCGGCGTGGGGACGCTGGAACATCTTGTGGAGGGAATAAAAGTCGGCAAAGCTTCGGCGGTCCTCGCTGCGTCGATTTTCCATTTCGGCACTTTCACCATCGGCGAGGCGAAAAAGCACATGGCGCAGGCGGGCCTTCCCGTGCGCCTCGACGGGATCACCGGATGAGCCAATTCACCCTCGAACATCTCGAAGCCCTGATCGCGGTGAGGGCCGGCGCCGATCCGGCCGAATCGCACACGGCGAAGCTGGTGGCGCGCGGCATGAGCCAGGCCACGAAGAAACTCGGCGAGGAAGCGGTGGAAACCGTGATCGCGGGCATGAAAGGCGATATCGAGGAACTCACGAAGGAGAGTGCCGATATGCTCTACCATTTGCTCGTGGTGCTCTACATTGCCGGGGTTCCGCTGAAAGACGTGCTTGACGAACTGGCTTCTCGCACGGCCCAATCCGGGATCGCGGAAAAGGCCGCGCGCAAACCCGTCTGAGAGCGGGCGCGGCCGAGGAGGCGAAGATACTCTGGGGGGAGGGGCTTTTTCCATGGATGCTCGCATCTCGAAGCTCGCGCCCGACGTGGATCTCTCGCCGTTCCGCGTTTTCGACCGCCAGGAATGGGCCTCCCTGCGCGCCGATACGCCACTGACCCTCAGCCTCGAGGAGATCAAGGGCCTGCAATCCATGAATGATCGCCTCAGTCTCGAGGAAGTGGTGGAGATCTATCTGCCGCTCTCGCGCCTGCTCGCGCTCTACACCGCGGCGGCGCAGGGGCTCTACAAGGCGACGCAGCGCTTTCTCAATGCCGGAGACGGCAAGGTTCCTTATGTCATCGGCGTCGCGGGCTCTGTGGCAGTGGGGAAATCCACGACCGCGCGCGTGCTGGAAAAGCTGCTGACGCGCTGGCCCAACACGCCGAAGGTGAGCCTGATCACCACGGATGGCTTCCTCTTCCCCAATGCGGAATTGCGCCGCCTTGGCCTGATGGAGCGGAAGGGCTTCCCCGAGAGCTATGACAGCATGGCGATCGTGAAGTTCCTCGCGCAGATCAAGGCGGGCGAGCGCCATGTGTCCGCGCCGCTCTATTCGCATCTCGTCTATGACGTGCTGCCCGGCGAGCAGCAGCTCGTGGACCGGCCGGATATCCTGATCTTCGAGGGCCTCAACGTGCTCCAGCCGCCCAAGCTGCCGCGCGATGGCAAGCCGGTGCCCTACGTGTCGGACTTTCTGGATTTCTCGATCTATATCGACGCGGATGAGGATTTGTTGCGCAAATGGTATGTTGATCGCTTCATGGCCTTGCGCGAAACCGCCTTCCGCAAGCCGGAGAGCTTCTTCAACCGCTATGCCGAGATCCCCGATGCGGAAGCGCTGGCGACTGCGCATAGCCTGTGGGACCGGATCAACCTGCCCAACCTGCGCGAGAACATCTTCCCCACGCGGCCCCGCGCTGATCTCATCCTGCGCAAGGGCGAGCGCCACACGATCGAGGAAGTGGCGCTGCGGAAACTCTGAGGGTCAGGAGCCCAGGCCTCAAAGCAGCCCGTTTTCCTGCGCCAACACCTTCAGCGACCGTTCCGGGCGCGCGCCGAGCTTCTGGATGACATGGCTCGCGGCCATCGTGCCGAGGCGGCCCGCCTTCTCGTAGCCGAGGCCCGCCGTGTAGCCGAACAGGAAGCCCGCCGCGAAGGCATCGCCCGCGCCGGTCGCATCCTCCAGCGTCTCGATCGGGTAGGCCTGCACGGAGACGGTCGTGGGCCCCTCGATGATGACAGCGCCCTTCTCGGACCGCGTCACCGCCGCGCGCTTCGCCTCGTTGCGCAGCGCCGCGAGGGCGGTGTCGAAATCGGCGGTCTCGTAGAGCGCCTTCAGTTCATGCTCGTTCGCGAAGACGAGATCCACGGTGCCGCTCACGATGAGCTGGCGGAATTCCGCGCGGTAGCGATCGACGCAGAAGCTGTCGGAGAGGGTGAGTGCGACTTCGCGACCGGCTTCATGCGCCAGGTCCGCCGCCTTGCGGAAGGCGAGCTTCGCGGCGGGCGGGTCCCAGAGATAGCCTTCGAGATAGGTCACGGCCGCGGCCTGCACGGTGGCGGGGTCGATATCGGCCTCGGTCAGGTTCTGGCAGGCGCCGAGGAACGTATTCATCGTGCGCTCGCCATCGGGCGTCACGAGGATGAAGCTGCGCGCCGTGGCCTTGCCGTCGACCGCCGGACGGGTGCCGAAGGCTACACCGGAGGCCACGATGTCATGGGCGTAGAGATCACCTAACGGATCGGCCTTCACCTTGCCGATGAAGGCCGAGCGGGCACCCAACGAGGCCGCACCGACACCGGTATTCGCAGCCGAACCGCCCGAGATGATCGTGACCGGGCCCATCGCGGCGTAGATGGCTTCCGCGCGATCCTCGTCGATCAGCGTCATCGAGCCCTTCACCACGCCCTGGCGATTCAGGAAATCCTCCTCGCAGCGGGCGATCACATCGACGATCGCATTGCCGATGGTGAGGACGTCATAGGTGCGGGACATGGGATTTTCCGGTTCACGAAGGGTCGCGAGGGGATGGCCGAGCGGAGGCGGGGCGTCAAGCCTTCTCGAACCTGCGCACCCGACGCAGACGCACATAAAGCGCCCCCTCGCCCCCATGGCCCGGCGCTGAGGCCTCGTAACCGAGCACGATGGTGCGCAGGGCAGGGTCGGCCAGCCAATGCGGCACGAGGCGCCGCAAGACGCCGCGCTCCTCGCCGCGGGCATCAAGGCCGCCACCCTTGCCGGTGATGACCAGAACGAGCTTCGCGCCGCGATGATGCATGGCGTAGAGGAATTCGAGCAAATCGCGATGCGCCTCGGCCTGTCGCAGGCCATGCAGGTCGATCCGACCGTCGAGCGGCTGCAACCCTCGCGCGACATCGCGCCGGGCACGCCGATCCAGCGGCGCGAGGGGCGGAATGGGGCGTGGCGCGTCCTTTTTCAGGGGCTTTCGCGGGTCATTCTCTGTAATTGGCAGCGGTGCCGGGACCGCCGGCGGCGATTCCTCCGGCAATTCGGGCAGCATGCGGCCCGGCAAGGGTTTCGCCTGCCGTGCAACATGGTGCCAGACCTGAACCTCATCCGAGGATAATCCGCGCCGCTTGCGCCGCATGGGTCATCCCCCCCGAGGCCAGAGGACGACAAAACGCATCGAATCGCGCACGAGACCGGCGCGCTGCCCTGCCTCGGGGCCTGATCCCATGAAGAAATCCCCGCGCGCCGGGCCGAGAATCGCCGAACCGGTATCCTGCGCGATCATCAGGCGATCGAGAGGCCGGCGCGGACCTTCAGGCGTGAGCGGCGCAACCTCGATCCAGACCGGCAGTCCATAGGGCCAGATCGTCCGATCCACCGCGAGGCTACGTCCTGTTGTCAGTGGAACACCCGCGCCACCGATTGGGCCGCGCGCAGGATCGAGCATCGGCTCGAGCGCAAAGAAGATGTAGGAACGGTTCCGCTCCATCAGCGCGCGCCCGCGCGCCGGATCGGCCCGAAGCCAGCCCATCAGGCGCTCCAGCGACATCTCCGGGAGGGGTATCTCGCCCTGCTCCGCGAGAATTCGGCCGATGGAGGTGTAGGGATGCCCGTTCCGCCCGGCATAGGTGAATCGCGCGCGCGTGCCATCCGTGAAGGTCAGGCGTGCCGAGCCCTGCACCTGGATGATGAAAAGCTCGGCCTCGTCCCGGAGCCATGCGATTTCAAGACCCTGGCCGGCCAGCGCACCCGCCCGGATCGCCGCGCGATCCGCATAGATGGAAAGAACGCCCCCGCTCATGCTGGCGGCAGAATAGGTCTGGTCGATCCCCGGCGGGCGGGGTTCATCCTGCGCGAAGGTCACGAGGTCCGGCGGACGGCGCAGCACCGGCACGGGAAACTCTGCCATGCGCTCGCGGGACGCCACGATTTCCGGTTCGAAATAGGCCGTCAGGAAGCCATTCCCAATCCTGGGTCGGATTTCGAAGGGCTGGAAATGCGCCTCGAAGAACGCCCGCGCAGCCCGGCTGTCAGTGATCGGCTCGGCAAGAGATTTGCGACAGATGGCGACGAGCCCTTCCGGCGGCTTCACGCCGAGCCGCTGGGCAGCGGCACCTTCGGCCAAAGGCTTGCAGGTCTCGAGAAAGGCGCGGAAGGCGGCGCCCGCATCGTCCTGCCCCCAGACGGAGAGCTCGGAGAAGGCGAGCGGGCGCAGATCCGCCTGTTCGGCCACGGTTTGCAGGGCGCGCGGGATTTCGGCTGGCGCAGCGCCACTCACGGCCAGAAGCCCCAGCCCGGCAACGACCAGAGCCTCAGGCCGATTCAGTCGCCACCAGACGCCAGTTCGGATCCCGCGAGGTGACATCGCGCGCGAAGGTCCAGATATCCGTGACATCGGTGACCTTTTCGGGGTTGCCATCGATGACCGCGCCCTGCGCATCACGCGTTGCGGTGATGAGCTTGGAGAGGAATTTCACCGTCACCTGCGCACTCTTCGCGCGCAGCAGGGCATCCGAGAATTCGGCCTTGTCGATGGAGACGAATTGTGTCTCGACCTTCTCGTTGCGGCTCTCGCGATCCTTGATCGCGCCCTCGAAGCCCTCATAGACCTCTGGCGAGAGGAGATCCTTCAGGGTGCGGCGGTCGCCCTGCGCGAAGGCCATCACGATCATTTCATAGGCCGCCCGCGCGCCGCCAAGGAACTCGCGCGGGTTAAAGGTGGAATCGCTCTGCATGATCTGGACAAGGCCGCCAAAAGCGGGCGAATCCGGCGGAACCACGCCGGCCAGGCGGGCTTCCGGCTCGGCGGCCGGCTGAGGTCCCCGCACGCTGGCGAGCGGCACGACATTGGTGTTGCTGGCGCCCGGCGCCGGCTGTTCCGCCGCCTGCTCGCGGCGAATCATCAAATCCTGAGGCGGTTTCTCGGTGCCCGTGCGTTGGCCCAGAACCGAGCGCAGCTTGTAGATGACGAAAATCGCCAGCCCGAGGAAAACAAGCGTGAGAATGTCGAAGTTCTGCATCGAGGAGCACCTGTACAGTCGCGAAACCCATGGGCGCGACCCATTGGTTCCTGCTTTATCCTTCCCATATAGGGTGTTCGATTGTCTGGCGCCATCCCCGATTCGACCGCCAGGCGCAAGGAAAACGAGGCGAAAGATTCCGGATGGGCCGATTTCCCGACCCGAATGAGCGCAATATGGCCATGGCGCGCGGCCTTCAGGCTTTCGTGCTGCGCCCGGGCCTGTGGTTTCTGCTCTGGATGGCGCTGGAAGGCGCGTTGTTCATGCTGCTGGCCCAGAAATGGGGTCTTGGAACCGTCCTTCTTGCGGCCATCTGCAAGAGCGCGCTGGGGCTTTTCGCGCTGGTCTGGCTGACCGGGCGCTCCCTGCTGAAGGTTTCCGCGCCGGGCTTCGGCCTCATCCAGCTGGAAAGGCTCGGCACCGGCATGATGCTCGCGCTGACCCTGATGATGCCGGGTTTCGTGCTTTCGCTTTTCGGGCTGGCGCTGCTGGCGCCGGGGCTGCGCAGCGCGATCATCCGGCGCGCTGCGCCGCCGCCGCAGAGGGATGACGTGATCGATCTTGAACCCGGAGAATGGCGCGAAATCCCCACGCGTGAAACCCGCTTGCCGCCCGATGCACCGAACCGGCCTTGAGGCGCGCGGGCCTTGCGTGTAATCCAGCGCCCGAATATCGGGTGCTTTCATAGCCCCGGCGGGCGAAATTCCCGCCTGACACACGAGGACAGGATCAGAACCATGGCTGAAGGAAATGGCGGCATGCCGCAGCTCGATGCGCTTGCGCAATATGTGAAGGATCTGTCCTTCGAGAACCCGAATGCACCGCGCTCGCTGCAACCGAAGCAGGTTCCGCCGGCCATCAATGTCCAGGTGAACGTGAACGCGAAGGAACTGGGCGGCGGCGAATTCGAGGTCGATCTCTCGCTCGAGGGTTCGGCGGGCGAGGCCGACGACCTGATCTTCCGCTTCGAGCTCCTGTATTCCGGCATTTTCCGGCTCGTGAACATTCCCGCCGAGCACATGCACCAGGTAGTGATGATCGAGTGCCCGCGCCTGCTCTTCCCGTTCGCGCGCTCCATCGTGGGCAATGCTGTTCGTGACGGCGGCTTCCCGCCCTTCCTGCTCCAGCCGATCGATTTCGGCGCGCTTTATCACCAGAGGATGGCAGAAATGCAGGATTCCGGCGCGTCCGCGCACAACTGAACCCTCACGCGGGAGGCGGCACCGCCGCCGCCTTTTCCGCCTCGGCCCAATAGGCCTTCCAGAGCGCCTTTTCGCCCATCTCCGCCACGAAGGCGCGGTGCAGGGCGCGTTCTTCTTGCGTGATCAGATGGATGGCGGAGAGTTGCGCGCGCTGTTGAGCCTGCCCTGCGGCATCCCGGCCGGGTCCGCCGTCGTGCTCGGATGAGGCGCCGAGCAGCAGGCTCGATTGCTTGCCGCCGGTCAGCTCCGCATAGATTTCCGCGAGGATCTCGGCATCGAGCAGCGCCCCATGGCGCGAGCGCCGGCTGTTGTCGATGCCATAGCGGGCGCAGAGCGCATCGAGCGAGTTCTGCTGGCCCGGATGTTTCCGCCGGGCGATGGCGAGGGTATCGATCACCCGGTCTGCGGCGAGCGAGCCCTTTTTCATGCGCTTCAGTTCGGCATTCAGGAAACCCATATCGAAGCTCGCATTGTGGATGACCAGTGGATCATCCCCGATAAAGGCGAGAAACTCCTCGGCGACCTGCCGGAAGACCGGCTTGTCAGCAAGAAAAGCATCGGAAAGCCCGTGCACCGCGAAAGCTTCGGGCGACATCGGGCGCTCCGGGTTGATGTAGCGGTGGAAGACCTGCCCCGTGACGAAGCGGTTGACGATTTCCACGCAGCCGATCTCCACGAGACGGTCGCCGCGCAGGGGGTCGAGGCCGGTCGTTTCGGTATCGAGCACAATCTCGCGCATGGTTCCGCCCGAATGTCAGTAGAGGCGCGGTGCCAGGGCCCGGAGAAGGGCCTGAAGATCGTTCCGCGCGGCCGGAAAACCCCGGCCGGTTTCCAGTATGACATGGGCGCGTTTGCGTTTCTCGGCATCCGGCATCTGGCGATTCAGAAGAGCGTGGAAAAGTTCCTCGGTCATGTCGGGCCGGGCCATCACGCGCGATTCTTGAGTCGCGGGCGAAACGGTGGTCACCAGCACGGCATCACACCGGTTTTCGCCTTTCGTTTCGAAGAGCAAGGGCACATCGAGCACGATGAGCCTGTGGCCCGCGCGTTGGGCTTGGGCGATCGCCTGCTCCTCTTCTTCGCGCACGAGCGGATGCACGATCGACTCCAGTTTCCGAAAGCGCTCCGCCTTGCCATCCAGCGCGCCCGCGAGCTTCCTGCGATCTACCTCGCCATCCTTGACCGTGCCGGGAAAAGCCTCCTCGATCAGCGGCGCGGCGCGTCCGCGATAGAGGGCGTGAACCGCAGCATCAGCATCATGAACCGGCACGCCGAGTTCGCGCAGCATGGCAGCGGTGGCGGATTTGCCCGTGCCGATCGAACCCGTGAGGCCCAGCCGGAACATTTCGGGTCACTTCGGCAGATGCGCGACGATATGCGCATGCAGGGCTTCGGTGACCTCCGGTTTACGGCCGAACCATTTCTCGAAGCCGGGCACGGCCTGATGCAGCAGCATGCCGAGGCCATCAAGCGTCTTGAGCCCGCGCGCCTTCGCCGCCGCCAGAAGCGGTGTTTCCAGCGGCACATAGACGATATCCGCAACGATCGCGTGCGCGGGAAGGGTGGAAAGATCGAGCGTCAGCGGTTCCTTGCCCTGCATGCCGAGGCTCGTCGTGTTGATCAGGAGATCGAATTCGGCGAGCGCCGTGTCTTTCGCGGCCCACGGAACGATCTCGACCGGGGCATCGGGCGCGACCTTCTTCAGGTCGGCCACCAGCTTGCGGGCGCGATCCGACGAGCGGTTGCAGAAGGCGAGTCGCCGGGGTTTCCGCTCCAATAAAGGCATCGCAAGGCCGCGCGCGCCGCCGCCCGCGCCAAGCAGGAGGATGCGGCTGTTGGCCTGCTCCCATCCGGGATGAACGGCATCGAGATGGGCAACGAAGCCGACCCCATCCGTGTTGTCGCCCCAGATCTCGCCATTCTCGAACCAGATCGTGTTCACGGCTTCGAGCGCGGAGGCACGTGGCGTGGTGTGCGTGCAGGCGCGGAAGGCCGCTTCCTTGTTGGGAATCGTGACATTGCAACCCGCGAATCCGCGCGCAGGGAGGCTTTGGAGGAAGGTGGCCACATTCTCCGGTGGCACTTCCTCGCGGCCATATTCGCCTGCAATGCCATATTCCTTCAGCCAGAAGCTGTGCAGCAAGGGCGAGCGCGCCTGAGAGACCGGAAATCCAATGACGAGCGCGCGCTTCATGCCTCGATCTCCTCGGCGCCGGCCAGCACGCCCGCCTCGCGCAGCGCATAGAGCACTCCGAGGAGCGGCAGGCCGAGAATGGTCGCGTGATCGCCGACGATCTCCGAAAAGAGATGCGGACCGAGACCCTCCATCTCGTAGCCGCCGACGGTTTCGGTGACCCGCGGACCCATCGCGTCGAGATAGCGTTCAAGAAAGGCGTCGTCAAAAGGCCGCATGAGCAGCGTAGCTGAGGAAAGGCCTGCCCAGAGCACGGTTTCGCCGCGCCGCAGGGCCGAGGCCGAATGCAGGTGATGCGCCTTGCCCCGGAGACGCGCGATCTGCGCCTGTGCAGCGCCGCGATCCGCCGGCGTCATGAAGAGAGAGCCCTCCAGGTCGAGGGTCTGGTCGGCGGCGAGAACCAAGCGATCCGGGTGAAGCCGCGCGACAGCCTCGGCCTTGGCATGGGCCAGGGCGATGGCGATTTCAGCAGGGTCGGCACGGCTTTCCAGCAGAGTGGCGGCGATCGCCTTCTCATCCACCCGCGGCCGGACGATCTCGAGCGGGATACCACAGGATTCCAGCAGCAGCCGACGCGCGGAACTGCCCGAGGCGAGAACGAGTGGCTCGTCGCCGAGCCAGAAAGGGGAGGCACTCATTGCGCGATCAGCCCCAGGCGATGCGTGCGGTGCAGATCGATGATGGCCGCGGCGGTCTCTTCGATCGAGCGGCGCGTGACATCGATCACCGGCCAGTCATGCTTGTCGAAGAGCCGCCGGGCCCGCAGGATTTCATCGATCACGGATTGCTTGTCCGTGTAGGCCGCGTCCCGGTCATCGGCATTGAGCGCGAGCAGGCGGTTCTGGCGGATCTGCACGATGCGCTCGGGCGAGGCCACCAGACCCACGACCAGCGGCTTGAACAGGTGCTCGAGTTCCGTCGGCGGCGGCACACCTGGCACCAGAGGCACATTGGCGGTCTTGATGCCGCGATTGGCGAGATAGATGCTCGTTGGCGTCTTGGAGGTGCGGCTGACGCCCACCAGCACGACATCGGCCTGCTCGAGATTGTCGAGCAGCTGGCCGTCATCATGCATCATGGTGAAATTCAGGGCATCGATGCGCCGGAAATACTCGGTGGAAAGCGTGTGCTGTCCACCGATGCGCGGGGTCATCGCCACGCCGAGATAGGATTGGAACAAACCAACGATCGGCTCCAGGACCGACATGCTCGGGCACCCCATTTCCTCGCAGGCCGAGCGCAGGCGCTCCGACAGATCCTTCTCGACAAGCGTGAAGAGAACAATGCCCGGCTCGCTTTCGATTTCCGAGATCACGCGATCGAGTTGCCGCATGTTGCGCACCAGCGGATAGACATGCTCGATCGGCGAGATGCCCTGATACTGGGCCGTCGCGGCTCGCCCGACGGTGATCAGCGTCTCGCCGGTAGAATCCGAGACGAGATGGAGATGAAAGAAATTGCGGCCCATCGCGTTCCGTAACTCGCTGGATTCGCCCGGTTGTCTGGCTTGTCTACGGACTTCTCCACAGGGCTGTTGTCAAGCCGGGAAAGCCGGGCTGAACGCGGGCATCGCTGGCCCGCATCGCTTTCGGGGTGGGGAAAAGCCCGCATTCGGATTCACAGACCCACAAGCGGGAGAGGTTCGGAAATGTCAGGAATGATATCCGGCATAAGCTCCTGGCTTGTGAATCCGCGGCAGGAACTCTCTTGTTTTCAAGCGGTTCGGGAAGCACGGTCCGAGGCGGGCTGTGGATGGTATCGCGGATGGATGGCAAGGTGCTGTGGACGGAAGCCGTCTTTCGCTCTAAGCCCCTCCAAGAGAAAAAGAAAAGAAGAAGGTTTCCTTTCTTTATTAGAGGGGTCTAGGAATGGATGGTTTGCGTGGTTTGTTTACCGGACGGGTCAAGACCCGGCCACCGGTTTGGCTCATGCGGCAGGCGGGGCGTTATCTTCCGGAATATCGCGAGGTGAGGGCAACGGCACCTGATTTCCTGTCCTTCTGTTACACCCCGGAACTCGCGATCGAGGTGACCTTGCAACCGATCCGGCGGTTCGGCTTCGATGCATCGATCATCTTCTCCGACATTCTCGTCATTCCCGATGCCCTGGGGCAGCGTGTTCGGTTTGTGGAAGGCGAAGGCCCAAGGCTCGATGCCATTGAAACACCGGAAGCGTTGACAGCGCTGGCAGCCAAACTCGACGAGGAAGAGCTTCAGCCGGTCTATGAGGCCCTTCGCGGCGTGCGGGCAGCGCTCCCCGCCTCGACCTCGCTCATCGGCTTCTGCGGCGCTCCCTGGACCCTGGCGACCTACATGATCGCCGGTCAAGGGACGCCGGATCAGGCGCCGGCGCGGCTCTTCGCCTATCGGCATCGCGAGGCTTTCGCAAAGCTCATCGACACGCTGACGGAAAGCTGCATCATTCATCTCATCCGGCAGATCGATGCCGGGGCGGAAATCGTCCAGATCTTTGATTCCTGGGCCGGGCCGTTGCCGCTTTCGGAATTCGACGCATGGTGCGTGGAGCCCGTGGCGCGGATCACCAGCGCCGTTCGGGCACGCCACCCACATGTGCCGGTGATCGCCTTCCCGCGCGCCGTCGCCGGAAGCCTGCGCGGCTTTGTCGATCGCACCGGCGTTCAGGCGATCAGTCTCGACACGGCGGCCCGACTGGCAGAGGTTCGGGTTGGCTTGCCGCCGCAGATTGTCACGCAGGGCAATCTCGATCCCCTCGTGCTGATCGCAGGTGGCGATGCGCTGGATCGCGCGGTCGATGACATTCTCGCGGCGACGGATGGGCTGCCGCACATCTTCAATCTCGGGCATGGCATCCTGCCGCAGACGCCGATTCCCCATGTCGAACGCATGCTGGAGCGCATTCGCGGATGATGGACCTCTGGATCAAGACCCTGCATGTCCTGGCGGTCATCTCCTGGATGGCCGGGCTGCTCTATCTCCCGCGGCTCTTCGTCTATCATTCGAGTGTCCCGGCGGGTTCCGAGCAGGATCGCCTGTTCCGGGTGATGGAATACCGGCTTTATCGTTACATCATGCGGCCGGCGATGATCGTGGCGTGGATCACTGGGCTCTGGCTTGCCTGGTCGAGCTTTGGCCTCAGGGGGGGCTGGCTGCATGCCAAACTCGCGCTGGTCGTCGCGCTGTCGGCCCATCACGGGTTTCAGGGCTTCTGGCTCAGAAGCTTTGCCGCCGGAACGAACACGCGGCCGGGCCGTTTCTTTCGCATCCAGAACGAAGTACCCACGCTTCTGATGATCGGCATCGTCATTTTCGTGATCGTGAAGCCTTTTTGAAGCGGCTCTTGTGAAGCGGCGCGAAAGGCGCTAATCGAGCAAGTGAATCCGCCGTTTTGCTCTCGATCTGCGGCGAAACGGGTCCGGATTTGGTCGCCGCCTGATCGGCACGAGCCCGTTGGCCGTGCTGTCGGTGATCCGGACCGCGAGAGACGGGCCCTATTTTTCCCCAACCCCGGGCCGTCTCCGGCCCTTCCCGACCAGACAAGGTTTTTCGTCATGCCCGAGATCAAGCTTCAGGATCTCAAGACAAAATCTCCAACGGAATTGCTCAACTTCGCCGAGGAACTCGAGGTTGAGGGGGCCAGCACCATGCGCAAGCAGGAGCTGATGTTCGCGATTCTGAAGCAATTGGCCGCCCGTGACACCGAGAT
Organism: Rhabdaerophilum sp.; assembly: GCF_046092605.1. Classification (NCBI taxonomy): domain Bacteria; kingdom Pseudomonadati; phylum Pseudomonadota; class Alphaproteobacteria; order Hyphomicrobiales; family Rhabdaerophilaceae; genus Rhabdaerophilum; species Rhabdaerophilum sp. Next base: position 33,790 of record NZ_JBJTDY010000179.1, read on the forward strand.
CATTGGTGAGGGCGTGATCGAAGTACTTCAGGACGGATTCGGCTTTCTGCGGTCTCCGGATGCGAATTACCTCGCAGGCCCGGATGATATCTATATTTCACCGATGCAGATCCGGAAATTCTCGCTGCGCACCGGCGATACGGTAGAGGGTCTCATTCGCTCACCGCGCGACGGCGAGCGCTATTTTGCGCTGCTCAGGGTGAACACCATCAATTTCGAGGACCCGGAGAAAGCGCGCCACAAGGTGCATTTCGACAACCTGACGCCGCTTTATCCGGACCAGCGGCTGAAGATGGAAACGATTGATCCCACGAAGAAGGACATGTCCTCGCGTGTGATTGATATCGTCTCGCCGATCGGCAAGGGCCAGCGCGCGCTCATCGTCGCCCCGCCGCGCACCGGCAAGACCGTGCTCCTGCAGAATATTGCGCAGTCGATTACCGGCAATCACCCGGAATGCTATCTTATCGTCCTGCTGATCGACGAGCGACCCGAGGAAGTGACCGACATGCAGCGTTCCGTGCGCGGCGAGGTCGTCTCGTCCACCTTCGACGAGCCTGCGACCCGCCACGTGCAGGTGGCCGAAATGGTGATCGAGAAGGCGAAGCGCCTGGTCGAGCATGGGCGCGACGTGGTTATCCTGCTCGATTCGATCACCCGTCTCGGCCGGGCCTACAACACGGTCGTTCCGTCTTCGGGCAAGGTGCTGACCGGCGGCGTGGATGCGAATGCCCTTCAGCGCCCGAAGCGCTTCTTCGGCGCGGCCCGCAACATCGAGGAAGGTGGCTCTTTGACGATCATCGCGACGGCGCTGATCGATACCGGCAGCCGCATGGATGAAGTGATCTTCGAAGAGTTCAAGGGCACCGGCAACTCGGAAATCGTGCTCGATCGCAAGGTTGCGGACAAGCGGGTCTTTCCCGCGCTCGATATCCTCAAATCGGGCACCCGCAAGGAAGAACTCATCACCCCGCGCGACCAGCTCCAGAAGACCTATGTGCTGCGCCGCATCCTGAACCCGATGGGCCCGCAGGACGCGATCGAGTTCCTGCTCGACAAGCTTCGCCAGACCAAGACCAATGGCGAGTTTTTCGATTCCATGAATACCTGACCATGAAGACCTGACAAGGCGGAGGGCGTGGTGTCGCCATGGAGGTGGAGACGATTTTCGCGCTGAGCAGCGGTGCCGCGCGGAGTGGCGTCGCCGTGATTCGCGTCTCCGGCCCTGCGGTCCCCGAGATTCTCGGACTTTTTCTGGATAAGCCGGTGCGGCCGCGCGAGGCCACCCTCCGCGCCATCCGCGATCCTCGGGATGGTTCTCTGCTTGATCGCGGGTTGGTGCTGCATTTCCCCGCGCCCCATTCTTTTACCGGCGAGGATGTGGTCGAGTTTCAGACACATGGCTCCGTGGCGGTGATGCGCCAGTTGCTTGCGCGGCTAAGCGATGTTCCGGGTTTGCGTGCGGCCCTGCCTGGCGAGTTCACGCGCCGCGCGTGGCTCGGCGGCAGGATGGACCTGCTGGATGTCGAGGCGCTCTCGGACACGCTCGCGGCTGAAACGGAGCTTCAGCGCAAGCTCGCTTTGGATGGTTCGCGCCGGTTGCGCGGGATGAGCACCGAGTGGCGCCGCGCGCTCATGGGTCTTCGGGCCCGGGTGGAGGCCGAGATTGATTTCGGCGATGAGGGCGACGTCCTCGATCGACTCGATTCGGAAACGGAACGAGATATTCGGCACTTGGCCGAGGCCTTGCGTCAGGCGGCATCTTCGCTTCGTATCGGACAGAAAATTCGTACGGGTTTCCGCGTCGCCATCCTCGGGGAGCCGAATGCGGGAAAATCCAGCCTTCTCAATGCGTTGGTCGATCGCGATGTGGCGATGACCTCGCCCTTGCCTGGTACGACGCGGGATATTGTCGAAGCCGTGGCGGATCTCGATGGCCTGCCGGTGATCTTCATGGATACGGCCGGGCTTCGCTCCAACGCCGCGGATGAACTCGAGGCGGAGGGAATGCGTCGTTCGATGCGGGCCGGGGAATCAGCGGACCTTGTCATTTGGGCCTCAGCGATCGATTCGCCTTCGAAACCATTCGACACGCGGTTTCTGGTCGTCAACACCAAAGGCGACCTTGGCCCACGATCCGCAGATGGTTCGCTGGTGGTTTCAAGCAAGACCGGCGAGGGAATCGATTCGCTGACGAAAGAAATTCACCGTCGAGCCGGGATTGAGCGGTTTGATTTCGAACAGGGATACGGAGCGCTTGTTGCCCATGAACGACATGCGCAATGTTTGCTGCGTGCAGCGGATGCGCTGCATCGAGCGATTGGGCATGACGCGATCGCCATGGATATTCGTGCGGAGGAGCTGCGCGTTGCGTGCGATGCGCTCGATGCCTTGGTCGGTCGGATCAGCCCGGATGATGTTCTGGGGGAAATCTTCAGTCGCTTTTGCATCGGGAAGTGAGCGATGTTTCACGTGAAACAAGGCGGGCCTGCGGGCGGGTTGTCCTTCGATGTTATCGTCGTTGGCGGTGGGCATGCAGGCACCGAGGCAGCTGCCGCAGCGGCGCGGCTTGGCGCGCATGTCGCGCTCGTAACCCATCGCTGGGACAATGTCGGTGTCATGTCCTGCAATCCCGCCATCGGCGGCTTGGGCAAGGGGCATTTGGTTCGGGAGATCGATGCACTGGATGGCATCATGGGTTGCGCAATCGACCGCGCGGGCATCCATTTCAAGGTTCTCAACCGGTCGAAAGGGCCTGCCGTTCGCGGTCCGCGAGCGCAGGCGGATCGTAAGTTGTACCGCCTTGCCGTGCAGGATCTGCTGGCTCGCCTGGAGAATCTGGCGGTGGTTGAGGGGGAGGTGGTCGACCTGATTGTGGAGTCGGGCTCGGTCGCGGGCGTTGAGCTGGCCGGCGGCCAACGAATTCGGGCGGGATCGGTAGTCCTTACCACTGGGACATTTCTGCGCGGCGTCATCCATGTTGGTGGCGACCGGACGCCCGGCGGGCGGGTCGGCGAAGCGGCCGCCGAGCAGTTATCGCGACGACTGCTCCAACTCCAACTGCCCATGGGGCGGTTGAAGACGGGTACGCCGGCGCGGCTGGATGGCGGAACGATCGATTGGTCGGCGTGCGAGCGGCAACATGGAGACAATCCTGCTGAACCCTTCTCCGCGCTCACGAGATGTATCGCGAATCCGCAGGTCGCTTGCGGCATCACGTATACAACGCCGGCGACTCATCAGGTGATCACGGCCAACCTCCATCGATCCGCGATGTTTGGCGGGCAGATCGAGGGAAGAGGCCCGCGTTATTGCCCGTCGATTGAGGACAAGGTTGTGCGCTTTGCGGATCGGGACCGTCACCAGATCTTTCTGGAGCCTGAAGGCCTGGAAGACCCGCTCGTTTATCCCAATGGGCTGTCGACCTCGCTGCCGGCCGAGGCGCAGGTTGCGTTCTTCGCGACCATTCCGGGGCTGGAGAAGGCGCGGATCATCCGGTATGGTTATGCGATTGAATATGACTATGTCGATCCGCGCGCCCTCCACCCGACTTTGGAGTTGAAAGTGCTCGGCGGCCTGTTCCTCGCCGGCCAGATCAACGGAACCACCGGCTATGAAGAGGCCGGCGCGCAGGGACTGGTCGCCGGGCTGAACGCGGCCCGCAAAGCTGGTGGATTGGACGGCATCACCTTCAACCGCACCCAGTCGTATATTGGCGTCATGATCGACGATCTCACGCGGCATGGGGTGACAGAGCCATACAGGATGTTCACGTCCCGATCCGAATTCCGCCTGCTGCTGCGTGCGGACAACGCGCCTGAGCGCCTCACAGATCTTGGCGTTCGCCTGGGACTGGTCGGCTCCGAGCGTTCTCTTCATTTCCGGGCCCAGCAGGAGCAGATCGATTCGGTACGGGAACGATTGCGTTGGATTTCCGTGACACCGAATCAGGCAGCGGGCCACGGGCTTTCGCTCAATCATGATGGAGTTCGCCGCAACGGTTTGCAGTTGCTGGCGTTGCCTGGTGTCCAATTCGCGACCCTGGAAGCTTTCGATGCCGAACTGAAATTGACGCCAGTGCCGGTTCGGGAGAAGCTCGAGATCGAGGCCAAGTACATGGTCTACCTGGAGCGCCAAGCGCGTGACGTGGAACGGCTGCGCCGGGACATGGACTTGTTGATTCCCGCTGAGTTTGCTTATGAAGATCATCCGGGGTTTTCCGGCGAGGTTCGGCAGAAACTTGCGTCGATTCGGCCGCGTTCCATGGCTGAGGCTGCCGAGATTGAGGGCATGACACCCACCGCGCTTCTGCTGCTCTCCGCGTTGGTTCAGAGAGGCAAGGACAGGCCCCATGTCCCCTGAGGGTGCCAGCGAGCGCGCATCGAAAGAAGCACTGATTGCAGATTTCGGTGTTTCATGTGAAACAATGAAGGGGCTTGAGGCTTACGTCGCTCTCCTCACGCATTGGCAAAAGATCACCAATCTCGTTGCCCATTCGACACTTGGACAGATCTGGTCGCGGCATATCCTCGACTCAGCGCAACTCTTTGCACTTGCTCCGAACGCCCGAGCCTGGATCGATATGGGATCTGGCGGTGGCTTGCCGGGGCTGGTGCTGGCCTGTCAGCTCAAGGAAGTCGGGGGGACGATCGATCTGGTCGAAAGCAACAGCAAGAAAGCCGCCTTCCTGCGCCATGTCGCAACGCAACTGGCCCTCCCGGCCCGGGTGCATGGCGATCGCATCGAAACCGTCCTGCCAAAGCTTGCGCCCCCCGACATTGTGACCGCGCGAGCCCTTGCACCGCTGACCGACCTGATCGGTTACGCAAAGCAGTTGTTGAAAAGCGGGGCAACAGGTCTCTTTCCGAAGGGGAGAGAGTATGCTGCGGAGTTGACCGAAGCCGGCAGGCACTGGCATTTCTCTCATGAGCTGCACGCGAGTCGAACAGAGCCTGAGGCGCGGATCATTCGGATCACCGGCCTGACATGAGGTCCTGTCGACCCTAGGATTTCCGGGAGAGACCCATGAAGCCTCGTGTTCTAACGATTGCGAACCAGAAGGGCGGCGTGGGAAAGACCACGACAGCCATCAATCTGGGTACTGCCCTGGCTGCCATTGGCGAGCATGTCCTGCTGATCGATCTTGATCCCCAGGGCAATGCTTCGACGGGTTTGGGTTTGGATGGCGCCTCGCGGACTCGATCGAGCTATGATGTGCTGCTCGGCGAACTAGATCTGGTGCAGGCCGCGCAAGCCACGGATGTCCCCCGCGTATCCATCGTGCCGGCGACGATGGATCTTCTGGGTGCCGAGATCACGCTCGCCGGGCAGAAAGACCGCACGCATAAGCTGCGTGCCGCGACTGACCGTCTCGGCGCGAATGCCCCATTCTCCTATATTCTTATCGACTGTCCGCCTTCCTTGAACCTGCTGACCATCAACGCGCTCGCGGCTTCGGATGGCGTGCTTGTGCCGTTGCAATGCGAATTCTTCGCTCTGGAAGGCTTGAGCCAGCTCCTCAAGACGGTCGAGCAAGTTCGGAACTCCCTCAATCCGGACCTCGAGATCTATGGCGTGGTTCTCACCATGTTTGACCCGCGGAACAATCTCGCCAATCAGGTCATCCGGGATGTCCGGCAGTTCCTCGGCGCGAAGGTTTTCGAGACAGTCATCCCGCGCAATGTTCGTGTGTCTGAAGCCCCATCTTTCGGCAAGCCGGCGCTTCTCTATGATCTCAAATGCGCGGGCAGCCAGGCTTATCTGAAGCTGGCATCCGAAGTGATCCAGCGTGAGCGCCTGATGCAGGCAGCCGAGTGAGGGGGAGAGGCCCGGTGAACGATGATCTTTCCAAAAACCGTCTGGGTCGCGGCCTGGCCGCCTTGCTGGGAGATGTCGGCGCCGAGAGCGCCGCCGAGAAGCGGCTGAGGAGCCAGCGTCGGGTGCCAATCGAGTTCCTGCGCCCGAACCCGATGAACCCTCGCGTGACCTTCCACGAGGCGGAACTCGAGGAGCTGGCGCAATCGATTCGGGAGCGTGACATCATTCAGCCCATTGTCGTGCGCGGTGTCCCCGGCGTGCCAGATGCCTTCGAAATTATCGCGGGCGAGCGCCGCTGGCGCGGGGCCCAGCGCGCCGGCCTGCATGATGTTCCCGTGGTCATCATCGAGGCGGATGACAAGCAGGCCCTCGAGCTGGCAATCATCGAGAATGTGCAGCGGGCGGATCTCAACGCGCTGGAAGAGGCGAGGGGGTACGAATCGCTGATCCTGCAATATGGTTACACCCAGAGCGATCTCTCGCAGATCCTTGGAAAAAGTCGTAGCCATGTCGCGAACACATTGCGTCTTGCGCGATTGCCGGATGGCGTGAAGGAGAAGCTCGCCAGCGGCGCGCTTTCCGCCGGCCACGCCCGCGCCCTTCTTTCCGTCTCAGATCCGGAACTTGTAGCGAAACGCGTTGTTGATCAAGGGCTTACGGTCCGAGACGTCGAGCGTATCGCGCAGAGGGAGGCGGAGGGCGAAGCGCCGCGCCAGCCTCGTGTTCGCGAGAAGGATGCCGATACGAGAGCGCTGGAGCAGCGCCTTTCCGATCTTCTCGGCCTGGCCGTCAGCATAGAGCATCGGGGTGAGAAGGGCGGAGCGATCGCGATCCGCTACCGCACGCTCGAACAGCTCGATGCCTTGAGCCATCGGCTGGCTGTCTCAGTTGCTGCTCCGGCGCGCGGCTAGGGCCACGGCCCAGAGGGCGCGGGCCACGATGGTTTCTTCGAGCGCGGCGTTTTTCCGGCTCTGCGCCTGCGCCGTGCCAAGTGTTTCTACGGCACGCCGGATTCCATCCGGCGACCAGTTCTGAGCCTGACGCCGCACGCGTGCCTCCCGGCGAAAGAACAGCCGCTCTTGCTTCACGGCCTGATCCAGCATGTTTTCCGCGCGCGCGCGCACCAGGCGATGCAGCATTTGGACATGGTTGAGCGCCAGAGTCAGCACCGCTGTGGCCGATATGCCGTCACGCCGGCACCTCTGCATCGCAGGCTCGATTCCCTGAAGATTGCCCTCGAATGCCGTGTCGATGGGTTCCGAGGCCGAACTGGCCGAGGCATCCGCGAGTATCGCGTCGATATCCGCGATCTCCACCTCCTGCTGTCCGTGGCAATAGAGCGCGAGCTTGTCGACTTCCTGGAGGGAGAGCGACTGATCCGCCCCGAGCATATCCACGAGATGTGCAGCCGCCTGGGGCCCGAGTCGAAGGCCGGCGGCGCCCAGGCGCGCCTGCGCGGCCTGCTCCAGATCACGTGCCTCGAGCGGATAGCACGCGATCACGGCGACAGCCGGATTCGATTCGCAGGCGATACGAAGCGCATGGGGTTTCGTTAGCTCTTCCGCGTGCAGAATAACAGGCGAGCCAGGGCTCCCAATCTCCAGCAAAGCCTGCCAGATGCCCTTGCTGAGCTTGCCGGCTTGCCGCACGATGATCACACGCTTGTCGCCGAACATGGAGATGGCTTGCGTTTCATCCGCCAGCCGCGCCGGATCGGAGTTCAGCGTTTCGGCATCGAGTTCCACACGATTGAGGGGGTCGGCAGCTGCGCCAAGCACGGCCTCCGCCATGGCCCGCACGCGCAGACGCGCAAGGCCCTCGTCCGGCCCATGCACCAGCATGATGCGATACTCGCCTCCGCCACGGGCGATCAGGCGATCGACATCGCCGGGCCGGATCGCGCTCATGGTGGGTCAGCCGGTTTCGTCACCGGGGTTGCGTGCAGGCGCCTCATCCCACGGATCGATGGGTCGCGACAAAGCCGGGGCCGGGCCCGTGCGGCGCGGCGCAGCATTGTTTGACAGCGCGCCGATCACGATGAGGCGCAGACGCTCCGCCAGGGCCTTGCCAAGACGCTCCTCGGCATCCCGCTGCGCGCGGATGGTGGCGAAGCGCTGGCCGGAACGGTCATAATTGGCGGAGCCGAAGGTCCTCCCGGAGGCGCGGATGACCCCGGTCTGGGTGTCCTTCAGCTCATAGGTGGCTTCGGCCTGAAGGGTTACGCTTTGCGGGCGTGCGGTCTGCGCGTCGATGATGCTCGTCGCGCCGGTCTGCTGGGTTTTCACGGTGAGCAGATAACGGGTGCCGCTCGCGGGAGCGCCATTGGTCAGCAGGTAATCAAGCTCCGATTTCAGGTTATAGCCGAGGAAGCCCTCGATCGGCGCCACGGAGACCTGCGCCAGTTCCTGCGCGATCGGTCCGCCTCCAATTCCTAGATGCGGTGCATGGACGGGCTGGAGGCAGGCCGATAGCCCGCCTGCCACCGCGCCGAGAATCGCCAGTCGAAAAAAGGACCGCCGGATCATCTGTCCTCACACCACGATATTCACGATGCGCTTCGGCACCACGATCACCTTGCGCACGGGCTTGCCATCCAGTGCAGCCTGCACGCTTGCATCGGCGAGCACAAGCGCTTCCACAGTCGCGTTGTCGGCATTGGTCGGCACGCTGACATCGGCGCGCTTGCGACCATTGACCTGCACAGGAAGCAGCAGCTGATCCTCGACGATGAGCGAGGCATCGCCCAATGGCCAGGCGGCATCGGCCACGAAGCCTTCGCCGCCGAGATCTCTCCAGCATTCTTCCGCGAGATGCGGCATCATCGGGGCGAAAAGCTGCACGAGAATGCGCGCCGCGGCCTTGATCTGGTCGCCATTCTTTGCGGCATCCGGAGAAGCCAGAGCCTCTGCCAGCGCATTCGAAAGCTCGTGGATATGCGCCACGCAGCGGTTGAAGCGCAGGCGCTCGATATCCTCGCCCACCGCGAGAATCGCCTTGTGCGCAGCCTTGGTGACCGGCTGCAGGAGCCCCGAATCACCCGCGGGAAGCGCAACGGCATCGCCCACAAGGCGCCAGACCTTCTGCAGGAAGCGCGAGGCACCCTGCACGCCATCCTCGGTCCAGATGACATCGCGCTCGGGTGGGCTGTCTGAGAGCATGAACCAGCGGGCAGTATCCGCGCCGTAGCTTGCGATGATGTCGTCGGGATCGACGACGTTCTTCTTCGATTTCGACATCTTCTCGATGGAGCCGATGGAAACCTCGGCGCCGCTCGCGATCTCGAAGGCCCGGCGCTCGCCCTCGACCGTCTCGATGCGGACATCCGCCGGCGGCACCCATGCGCCTTCCGCGTTCTTGTAGGTTTCGTGCACGACCATGCCCTGGGTGAAGAGCCCGTCGAAGGGCTCGGCGAGCGTGGCATGGCCGGTCTTGGTCATCGCGCGGGTGAAGAAGCGCGAATACAAGAGGTGCAGGATCGCATGCTCGATGCCGCCGATGTATTGGTCGACCGGCAGCCATTTCCGGATGGCAGACAGGGTTGTCGGCTCGCTTTCGTTGAACGGGTCCGTGAAGCGCGCGAAATACCATGAACTATCCACGAACGTATCCATGGTGTCGGTCTCGCGACGGGCCTTCAGGCCGCATTGCGGGCAATTCACGTGCTTCCAGGCGGGGTGGCGATCGAGCGGATTGCCCGGCACGTCGAAGGTCACGTCATCCGGCAGCTTCACCGGCAGATCCTTCTTCGGCACGGGCACGGTGCCGCAGGCCTCGCAATGGATGACGGGGATGGGGCAGCCCCAATAGCGCTGCCGCGAGATGCCCCAGTCACGCAGGCGGTAATTCACCTTGCGCTGCGCCACCGGGCGATGGCCGAGGCTTGCCTTTTCGAGCTTCTTCGCCACGGCTTCCTCGGCATCCGCGACGTTCAGGCCGTTGAGGAAGCCGGAATTGAAGAGAATGCCATCTTCCGTCTCTGGCGGGTTCTCGCGGCGGAAAGCGGCGTTGGCTGCCTCGTCCGAGAGATCAGCCGCGCGCACCACCGGGATGATCGGCAGATTGTATTTCGTCGCGAAATCGTGGTCGCGCTGGTCATGCGCCGGGCAGCCGAAAATGGCGCCGGTGCCGTAATCCATCAGGATGAAGTTCGCGACATGGACCGGCACGGTTTTTCCAGGCAGCAGCGGATGAACCGCGCGGATGCCCGTGTCGAAGCCTTTCTTCTCGGCCGTCTCCAGCACGGCCTGCGAGGTGCCCATGCGGCGGCATTCCTCGCAGAAGGCCGCAAGTTCCGGGTTTTTCGCCGCCGCCGATTTCGCCAGCGGATGATCCGCTGCAATCGCCATGAAGGAGGCGCCGAACAAAGTGTCGGGGCGCGTGGTGTAGATTTCGAGTTCGGTTTCACCGGCGGGAACGGTTGCCCCGTCAAGCGCCCAGCGCACCATCAGGCCCTCGGAGCGGCCGATCCAGTTCGCCTGCATCAGGCGCACCTTCTCGGGCCAGCGCGGGAGATGATCGAGGGCCGCCAGCAATTCATCCGAATAATCGGCGATCTTCAGAAACCACTGGGTGAGTTCACGCTGTTCCACCAGCGCGCCGGAGCGCCAGCCGCGCCCGTCGATCACCTGCTCATTGGCGAGCACGGTCTGGTCGACCGGGTCCCAGTTCACCTTCGAGGTCTTGCGTGCAACGAGGCCGCTGCGGAGGAAATCAAGAAACATCGCCTGCTGGTGGCGATAATAGGAGGGGTCGCAGGTCGCGAATTCGCGCGCCCAGTCGAGGCTGAGGCCCATGGACTTCAGCTGCGCCTTCATCGTCGCGATATTCTGGTAGGTCCAGGTGGCGGGATGGCTCTTCTTCTCCATCGCGGCGTTCTCGGCCGGCATGCCGAAAGCGTCCCAGCCCATGGGGTGGAGCACGGCATGACCCTTCGCGCGGCGATAGCGCGCCACCACATCACCCATGGCGTAGTTGCGCACATGGCCCATATGGATGCGCCCCGAGGGATAAGGGAACATCTCGAGCACGTAGTATTTCGGGCGCGGATCGTCGGTGCGGGTGGCGAAGGTTTCCGCCTCGTCCCAGCTTTTCTGCCAGCGGGGTTCGGCTTCGCGGAAATTGTAGCGGCTCGGGCGCATGGATCAGGCTTGAGGCTCTGGAAGGGCGCGTTTTCGCGCGGGAAACACGCGCGCTATGGACAATATTCCCGCTTTGCGGTCAACGGAGATTCCCTGCGCGAGGGTTTCAATTTTCGGAGCATCGGCCATGGATGAGGCGCATCAGGACGTGATCGAGGCGCTGGCGCGCGTGCAGGGCGAGATCGCCCGCGCGGAAAAGGACCATGGTCGCAAGGCTGGAAGCGTCACGCTTGTGGCTGTCTCGAAGACCATGCCGGCGACGCGCATCCGACCGGCCCTTGTTGCGGGCCAGCGCGTCTTCGGCGAGAACCGCGTGCAGGAAGCGCAGGAGAAATGGCCCGGCCTGCGCGCGGAGTTTCCCGGCATCGAGCTTCACCTGATCGGCCCGCTCCAGACCAACAAGGTAAAAGAGGCCGTGGCGCTGTTCGACGTGATCGAGACGCTTGATCGGGAGAAGCTCGCGGTCGAACTCGCGAAAGAGATCCGCCGAACTGGCCGTGCGCCGAAGCTCTATGTGCAGGTCAATACCGGCGCGGAGCCGCAGAAGGCGGGCATCCTGCCCGGCGCGGCCGATGATTTCATCCGCCTTTGCCGGGAATCCCACGGCCTCATCGTTTCGGGGCTGATGTGCATTCCCCCGGCAGGGGAGCCACCTTCACCGCATTTCGCGCTGCTGGGCGAGATCGCCAGGCGCAACGGCATCGCCACCCTCTCCATGGGCATGAGCGCGGATTACGACCCCGCGATCCAGCTTGGCGCCACGCATGTGCGGGTCGGCAGTGGGATTTTCGGCGCGCGGCACTGAATCAGCCCATCACGATTCGCGTTTTCGGCGAGAGCCGGCTCATCACGAAATCGATTCGGTTGCGGAATATGCCGATGCAGCCGGCGGTAGGCCCGCCTTCATCGCGTGCGAGATGCAGGAAGATGGCGCTTCCCTTGCCCTGTCGGCGTGGGCGGCGGTTCCAGTCGAGTTCGAGCACCACATCGTAGAGGCCGTCCTTGCGCATCATGTCCTCGTGGCTCGCGGCATAGGGCTTCTTGACGAGCCGGTTGTAATTGCGGTCGCCCGGCACCTCGCACCAGCCATCGCCGGGCCGGATGGGCCGCAGCGGCACGCCCGTCACTGGTGGCAGGCGCCTGTCACGCCGCCAGAAGCCGCGCACCGCCCGCAGCGTCGCGTGGGGCGAGGCGCCATCGCCCTCCTTCTTGCGATGGGTGATGCCGCTTCGACCGATTCGGCACCGTAACGTCACCGGCCCGAGGGTGATGCGGCCGATATGGCGCGGGCCGCCGGGCACGGCGCGGACGGTGATCCGGGAAAGCGGGCGCAGCATCGTCTTGAAAACTCCGGAAAAGTCGAACACAAACGCTGAATTCCATGTGAGAACCCGCGTGAACTCTTCCCCAAAGCGCAAACGCTTGCAATCCTGCGCGCGGGGATCGGGCCGCGCTCGGTCCGAGGGCGCGGGTTTCTGGCTGAAGGCAGGTTACGCATGAGTTCGGTTCGCAAAATTCTGGTCTGCGACGATGATAATGATCTTCGCACGGCACTCGTCGAACAGCTGGGTCTCTACGACGAGTTTCAGGTCAAGAATGTCGACTGTGCAACAGCCGCCATTCAGCTGGTCAAATCCGATCATTTCGATCTGGTGATCATGGATGTCGGCCTGCCGGATATCGATGGCCGCGAAGCCGTGAAGATCATGCGCAAGAACGGGTTCAAGAGCCCGATCTTGATGCTCACCGGGCATGATGGCGAGGCCGATACCATTCTCGGGCTCGAGGCGGGCGCGAATGATTACGTGACGAAGCCCTTCCGCTTCGCCGTGCTGCTTGCGCGCATCCGCGCGCATCTGCGCCAGCATGAATCGAGCGACGACGCGATCTTCCAGGTCGGCCCCTACTCCTTCCGGCCCGGCCAGAAGCTCCTGGTCACGGACAAGGGCTCGAAGATCCGCCTCACCGAGAAAGAAACGGCGATCATCCGCTTCCTTTATCGCGCGGGGCAGCGCGTCATTCCGCGGGATGTCCTGCTGCAGGAGGTGTGGGGCTACAATTCCAATGTGACCACGCACACGCTGGAAACGCATATCTACCGCCTGCGCCAGAAGATCGAGCCCGATCCAGGTCGCGCACGGCTTCTCGTCACGGAGAGCGGCGGCTATAAGCTGGTGCCCTGAGGAACAGGCGCGATGCGGCTCGATGATGTCATCTTCCTTCTGAAAGCCCTGCCGCTCTTCCGGCAGGTCGAATCCGAGGCGTTGCGCCTGCTCGCCTTCTCAGCCTCACGCCGGTCTTTGCGTGCCGGTGACATCCTGTTCCGAAAGGGCGAACTCTCGGATGGCGGGTTTCTCGTGCTCGAAGGCGAAATCATTCTGGATGCCTCGGACAGTGGTGCGCCCTCCCCGCACATTTTCCGGGCGGGGGCCCTCATCGGCCAGGCCGCGCTGTTCGCGCCGATCGAGCGGCCAGCTACGGCTCTCGCCCGCGAACGGACGCAATTGCTGGTCTTAACCCGCGATCTGATCGAGCGTGTGCTTGATGCATATCCGCGCAGCGCCATTGCTCTCCGCGATGCCGTGGCCGAAGAAGTCCGGCAATTTTCGAACGCCCTGTCCAAACTCTCGATCTGAGGCACCCTGTCAATCGCGTGCCAGGGTCAGCGTGATGGGAACATGGTCGGATGGGCGCTCCCAGCCGCGCGTTTCCTTTCGAATAGCACCCGAAATGATCTGGTCCTTCAGCCCGCGCCCCAGCCAGATATGGTCGAGGCGCCGCCCCTTGTTCGCGACCGCCCAATCCGGCGAGCGGTAGCTCCACCACGAATAGAGTTTTTCCGGCTCGGGCGTGAGCGCCCGGAATGCGTCGCACCACTCGCCCTCGGCAATCGTGCCCATCATGGCCTCGGTCTCGACCGGGGTGTGGCTCACGACATCCAGAAGCTGCTTGTGGCTCCAGACATCATGCTCGAGTGGTGCGATGTTGAGATCGCCGACGAGCACCGAACGCGGGGCGGCCTTGCGCAGGTTTTCGGAGAATTGCCGCATTTCCTCCACGAAGGCGAGCTTGTGCGCAAATTTCGGATTGGCTTCCGGGTCGGCGACATCACCACCTGCCGGAACATAGAAATTGTGGAGCTGGATGGCGGATGCGCCTTCCCCCATCTCCACTGCGATGTGACGCGCATCGGGCCTTGTGCACATCTCGCGCGCGCCCAGCGGGCGGATGGGCTCGCGCGAGAGAATCGCCACACCATTATAGCCCTTCATGCCGATGAAGGACTGATGCGCGTAGCCGGCCTTCGCGAAGGCGTTGGCAGGAAAGACCGGGTCGGGGCATTTCGTTTCCTGGAGGCAAAGCACATCCGGCTGGTCCTCCGCCAGGAAGCGCAGGACCTGATCGATTCTGAGCCGAACCGAATTGATGTTCCAGCTGGTGATGCTGAGCGCTTTCGCCATGAGCCGTCCTTTCCCGCGCGCTCTCCTCAGAGCGCAAACCGATCTGATCGAATCAGCTCTGGCGCTCACTCGTCCTGTTTTCGAATCCGCTTTTTCCGCCAACCGGTATCCACTTGGCGGGCGTATGCTCTAGCGGAGGTCGTGCTGGAAATCGATGGCGAAGCGGTCGTCCTCAGTTCGGATTGATGAGCTTCTGCTCGTCGACCACGAAGAGCGAGCGATCCGGATTGGCATTGGTGTCGAGGTTGGAGAGCATCACGCGCGTATCGAACCCCTGCGGGTCCGTCACGGTCCATTCCTTCAGTGCGTAGGTCTGGCCGTCGAAAACGACGCGGATCCTCGAGGTGCCGCCGATGGTCGATCTGTCCTCGAGCAGGAGCTGCACCTCGTCGCCGGCGCGCTTCAGATCGGTGACCGTCGAATCCCGGGCGACGTCGATCTTCTGCGCGAGCAGGAATTTCAGCGGCGTCTGCTCGATGAAATAGACATCCTGCGTGCGGAGCTTGCGATCCACAATCGCGACCGAGCGGCCGTCCGCGACAATCTCGAGCTGCGCGGGCGGGTGATATTCGAAGCGCATGCGACCGGGGCGGAGCAGGTAGAGCACACCCCCGTAATTGCGACCATCCGGTGCGATCTGCACGAAATCGGCCTGGAAGCCCCTGAGGC
>NZ_JBJTDY010000180.1:0-32708 GCF_046092605.1 Rhabdaerophilum sp.
GCATTGGCCGGCAACTCCCTCAGCACCTGCGCGGACCAGCCCCTGCCGCAGGATGGCGATGGCTGCGGCGAGGAGCTTCAGGACTGGCTGAAGAAGCAATATGCGGCGCTGATGACGCCGCGGCCGCCAGCCGACCCCAACGCCCCTCCCAAGCCCAGGCCGAAGCCGAGGCACTGGACCCTCGACGACCTGCCGGCGGAATGCCGCGAGGTTGCGCTGGCGAAATAGAGGTCGCGCTGGCGAAATTGGGGCTGTCTTGTGCTGTCCTACGCCGGCTTGACATGCGAAAGCCGCTCGAGTGCGGCATCCAGCGTCTCGCGCTTCTTGGCAAAACACAGCCGCATGATCGTGCGCACCGGATCCTCGGCATAGAAGGCCGAAACCGGGATGGCCGCGACGCCATGCTCGGCCACGAGTTTCTGGCAGAAGGCCATGTCGTCGTTCACGCCCATCGGCGCCAGATCCACATTGAGAAAGTAGGTGCCCTGCGAGGGCAGCACCGAGAAGCCAAGGCCCTTCAGGCCGTTGGCGAGGTAATCCCGAGCCTGCTGGAAGTCGTCGCGCATCGTCCGGAAGAAGGCGTCTTCCTTCGCGAGCCCGTAGGCCACCGCCGCCTGCAGGTTCGGCGGGGTGGTGAAGGTCAGGAACTGATGCGATTTCGAGAGCACCCGCATGATTTCTGTCGGAGCCATGACGAAACCGACCTTCCAGCCGGTGAGCGAGAAGATCTTCCCCGCCGAGCTGATCTTCACCGTGCGCTCGCGCATGCCGGGCAGGGCGCAGAGCGGCAGATGGACGAGGCAATCGAACACCACATGCTCCCACACCTCGTCGCAGAGCGCGATGGCATCGTGCGCCATGCAGAAATGCGCGAGCATGGAAAGATCCTCCACGGGGCACACGGTCGCGGAGGGGTTCAGCGGATTGTTGAACAGCACGAGCTTCGTGCGCGGGCTGAAGGCCGCCATCAGGCTTTCCGCCGTGAAGCGCCAATCGGGCGGGGAGAGCTTCACGAATTTAGGGATGCCCCCCGCGCGCTTCACCAGCGGCAGATAGGCGTCATACATCGGTTCGAACAGAACCACCTCGTCGCCGGGCTCGATGAGCGCGAAAAGCGCGCCGGCAATCGCCTCGGTCGCGCCGGAGGTGACCATGATCTCGGTGTCGGGATCGAAAGTCACGCCCTGATGATGCGAAAAATGGGTGGAAATCGCCTGTCTCAGCTCAGGAATGCCCATCATCGGCGGATACTGGTTCCAGCCGGAAATCACCGCATCCGCCGCCCTCTGGCGAATGTCCGGTGCGCCAGGATCATCCGGGAAGCCCTGCCCGAGATTGACGGCCCTGTGCTCGCGCGCCAGCCGCGACATGGTTTCGAACACGGTCGTGGAAAGGCCGGAATAGGTGGAATTGAAGCTGCGCGTCATCGCCCGGAACCGAAGGAAGGAAAGCGGCATCGCTTCTAGCCGCAGGCCCCGCGCTTGGCCAGCGCCCGCCAGATGCCGGCGACAACCAAGCTTTCTCTTGACGGACGATTGATTTCTGATAAAAATTAAAAACCGTCATACGTTATCCGTCACCAGTCAAATATCAATCCGGCGGGGAACTCCATGAATATCCGACAGAAAATCTCGGCCGACGACATGCGCGAGCGCATCCTCGTGGTGGCCGAGGAGCATTTTCGCCGCATCGGCTATGCGAAAACCGCCGTCGCGGACATCGCTCAGGCCATGGGCATGTCTCCGGCGAATGTTTACCGCTTCTTCCCCTCCAAGCTCGCGATCAATGATGCGCTCTGCGCGAAGGTCATGCGCGAGACCGACGCGCTCATCTCCGGCATCGTCCAGCGTCAGGCCCCCGCTTCCGAGCGGCTCGTGGCGCTCATCGTCGAGCTTCATCGCCACAACAAGGAGAAGCTCACCAGCGAGCATCGCCTGTTCGACATGGTCGAGGTGGCGATGGAGGAGAACTGGCCCGCCATCGAGGCGCATTGCGAAAGCGTTGTGAGCCAGATGGCGCGGCTTGTGGGCGAGGGCATTGCCTCCGGCGAGTTCCGGCCGGTGGACCCCGCCGATTTTGCCGAAACCGCCTTCAGCGCCACCGCCAAGGTCTTCCATCCCACGATGATCGCGCAATCGGCGCGCTTTGGGGATGACCAGGAGGATCAGGCGCGGCGCATCGCCCAGCTTATCCTCGCAGCCCTTCGTCCCTGAGATTTTCCTTCTTTCCATTCGAGGCTTGCCATGTCCTCCCCCGATACGCCCTCCCGTTCTTCCGCCTTCCTCTCCCGTCGCAATTTTGGAATCGCGGCGCTGGTGCTCGCCACCAGCGCTGCCGGTGCCTGGTTTCTGGTGGGGCGCCCGGCTGCCGAGGTTGGCAAACCGCAGGCTGAAAACCTCGAGAACCGCCCCGTGCTGGTGCAGAAGGTGCAGTTCGCACCGGCCGCTCCCGCGCGCATCCTCGTGGGCACCGTGCGGGCCCGGGTCGAAACCGATCAGGGCTTCCGCATCTCCGGCAAGGTGGCCGAGCGCCGCGTGCAGGCCGGTGATCGCGTGAAGAAGGGACAGGTCGTGGCGACGCTCGACCCCGCCGACCTTACGCTTCAGCGCGAAACGGCCGAGGCTGAACTTGCGGCTGCCAAGGCTTCCGAGAAATCGTCCAGCGCCGAGTTGATGCGCGTGATCGAATTGCGCGCCAAGGGCTGGTCCACCGAACAGGCGCTCGATCGCCAGCGCGCGGCCCTGGAAGAAGCCACAGGTCGCCGTCTGCGGGCCGAGCGCCAGCTGGAACTCGCCCGGAACGCGCAATCCTATGCCGAGCTGCTGGCCGAGGATGACGGGATTGTCGTCTCCACCAGCGTCGAGCCGGGGCAGGTTCTGGCCGCCGGCCAGCCGGTCCTGCGGATCGCCAAGGATGGCCTGCGCGAGGCGCTCGTCGCCATCCCCGAGCAGGAGATGGATGACATCCGCAAGGCTCGTGCCGAGGCGAGCCTCTGGACCGATCCGGGCAGGAGCTACCCGGCGAAGCTGCGCGAACTTTCGCCCGCGGCCGATCCGCTGACGCGCACGTTCCAGGCGCGCTTCACCCTGGAGAGCCTGCCGGCCGATGCGCCGCTCGGCATGTCGGTCTCGTTGGTGGTGCGCCCGGCGGAGGATGCGCGCGTGGCGCGCCTGCCGCTCGCCGCCATCCTCAACGAGGGGCGCGGGCCGGAGGTCTTCGTGGTCGATGCCTCGGGCGAACTGAAGCGCAAGCCCGTGCAGGTGACGGCCTATGAGGCGAAGGACGCGCTGATCGCCGGCGGCCTCACCGATGGCGATGCCGTCGTGGTTCTCGGCATCCACAAGCTCAAGCCCGGCCTCAAGGTGAAGCCGGTCACCGAACTCCGTCTCGGCTGAGGGGAACGACCATGAAGGGCGGCATCAATCTTTCGGCCTGGGCGGTTCGGCATCAGGCGCTGGTTCTCTTCCTTATCCTCGTCGTCACGGCGGCCGGTCTCATCTCGTATCTGCGGCTCGGCCGCGCGGAAGACCCCTCCTTCACCATCAAGGTCGCGACCATCACGGTCGTCTGGCCCGGCGCCACGGCGCAGGAGATGCAGGAGCAGGTGACCGAGAAGATCGAGAAGAAGCTGCAGGAACTACCCTATTTCAACCGGGCCGTGACCTATTCCAAGCCGGGCTTCTCGGCGACGCAGATGGAATTCAAGGATTACACCCCGGCCCGCCAGGTGCCGGAGCTGTTCTACCAGCTGCGCAAGAAGCTCAACGACATCCGCGGCAACCTGCCCTCGGGCATCATCGGGCCCAATGTCAATGACGAGTTCGGCGATGTCGATTCCATCCTGCTGATGATCACCGGCGACGGCGCGGATTACGCGAAGCTCAAGAGCGTCGCCGAGGATCTCAAGCGCGAGATGCTGCGCGTGCCCGATGTGGTGAAGGTGAACCTCTACGGCACGCAGGATGAGCGTATCTTCGTGGAGTTCAGCCATGTGAAGCTCGCCACGCTTGGCGTTCCGGTCACCGCGATCTTCGAGGCCATCGCCCGGCAGAATGCGGTCAATCCCGCCGGCATCTTCGAAACGGCGGCGCAGCGCATTCCGCTGCGCGTTTCCGGCGCGCTGGATGGCGCGGCGGCAGTCGCCGCGATTCCGATCGAGGCCGGCGGCCGCACCTTCCGGCTCGGCGACATCGCCCATGTGACACGCGACTTCAAGGACCCGCCGGATTTTCTGATCCGCCAGAATGGCAAGCCTGCCGTGGGCGTGGGCGTGGTGATGCTCAAGGGTGCGAATATCGTGACCCTCGGCGGGGAAGTGGACAAGGCGCTCGCCGCCTTCAAGGAGAAGCTCCCCATCGGGATCGAGATCGACCAGATCGCGAACCAGCCGCATGTGGTTGAAACCTCTGTGCGTGAATTCGTGCGCGCCTTCATCGAGGCGTTGCTCATCGTGCTCGCCGTGTCGTTCCTCTCGCTCGGCTGGAGGACCGGGCTGGTGGTCGCGCTCTCCGTGCCTCTGGTGCTCACGATCGTCTTCGTCCTGATGGATGCTCTGGGCATCGACCTGCACCGCATCTCGCTGGGCGCGCTCATCATCGCGCTGGGTCTGCTCGTCGATGACGCGATCATCGCGGTCGAGATGATGATGGTGAAGCTGGAGGAGGGGTGGGACCGGCTGAAGGCTGCGGCCTTCGCCTGGGAATCGACCGCCTTCCCGATGCTCACCGGCACGCTGGTGACGGCCGCCGGCTTCCTGCCGATCGGCCTCGCGAACTCGGCGGTGGGCGAATACACCGGCTCGCTCTTCATCGTGGTGGGCCTCGCGCTTGTCGCCTCCTGGTTCGTGGCGGTGGTGTTCACGCCCTATCTCGGCGTGAAGCTGCTGCCGGAGATGAAGGTGGAGCGCGACGCGAATGGTCGCCCCATCCTGCACCATGGCCATGCGGCGATGTATGACACGCCGATGTATTCGCGCCTGCGCCGCGTCGTGGCGTGGTGCGTGGAACATCGCGGCAAGGTGATTCTGGCGACCATCGGCATCTTTGCGCTCTCGATCGTGGCGTTCGGCCGCGTGCAACAGCAATTCTTTCCGCTTTCCGAGCGCCCGGAACTCTTCCTCGAGATGCGCCTGCCGGAGGGCTCTTCCATCGGCGCGACAAAGAAAGTCGCGGAGGAAGCGCAGAAGCTGCTCTCGGAAGATCCGGATGTCATCCATGCCACGACCTATATCGGGGAAGGGTCGCCGCGCTTCTGGCTCGGACTGAACCTCGTGCTGCCGAACGAGGCCTTCGCGCAGACCGTCATTCTCACCAAGGATGTGAAGGCCCGCGAGCGCATCAAGGCCCGGCTCGAGAAGGCCATCGCCGAGGGCGCGCTGGCCGCGGCCCGCGTGCGTGTCGATCGCTTCAATTTCGGGCCGCCCGTCGGCTTCCCCGTGCAGTTCCGCGTGGTGGGCGCCGATCCGATCGAGGTGCGCCGCATCGCCTATCAGGTCCGCGAGACCATGGCGCAGAACGCCAAGACCCGCGATCCGCATCTCGACTGGAACGAGATGATGCCCTCGATCCGCCTCATCGTGGATCAGGATCGCGCCCGCGCCTTCGGGCTCGACCCGACGGCCATCGCGCAGAGCCTGCAGACACTCGTCTCCGGCGCGCCGATCACCACCGTCCGCGATCGCACCGAAACCGTGCAGGTCGTGGCGCGGGCCGTGCCCGGCGAACGGCTCGACCCGACGCGCCTCGCGGATTTCACGCTCACCGCCCGCAACGGCGTGCCGGTGCCGCTCGCGCAGGTCGCGCGCATCACCTACGAGCATGAGGAGCCGATCCTGTGGCGGCGCAACCGCGACATGTCGATCACCGTGCGTTCGGACATCATCGACGGTGTTCAGGCCCCGGATGTGACGAACGAGGTCTGGAAGGCACTGCAGCCCATTCGCGATGCGATGCCGCAGGGCTATCGACTCGAGATCGGTGGCGCGATCGAGGAATCGGCCAAGGCCAATGCCTCGATCTTCAAGCTCTTCCCCGTCATGTTCATGGTGATGCTCACGCTGCTGATGTTCCAGCTTCAGAGCTTCTCGAAGCTGCTCCTCGTGTTTTCGACCGCTCCGCTGGGGTTGATCGGGGCCTCTCTGGCCCTGAACCTTGCCAACAAGCCCTTCGGCTTCGTGGCCTTGCTCGGGCTCATCGCGCTCGCGGGCATGATCATGCGAAACACGGTGATTCTGGTCGACCAGATCGACCATGATCTCGATAGCGGCCTGCCTTTGCGCGAGGCAATCGCCGAAGCCACCGTGCGGCGCGCACGGCCCGTGGTGCTCACGGCGCTTACGGCCATCCTCGCGATGGTGCCGCTCTCGGGCTCGGCCTTCTGGAGCCCGATGGCCTTCACCATCATGGGGGGCCTGTTCGTCGCTACCTTCCTCACTTTGCTGTTCCTGCCGGCGCTCTATGCCCTGTGGTTCCGCAAGAAGCTGAAGGCGGATGACCTGCGCGCCAAGGCGCCTCCGGCGGAGTCCACCGCGCCGGTCGCTCTGTCATCACCTCCGGCGCTGGCCACGGCCGCCGAGTGAACTCGGCCCTTGAGGCCCTTCCCGCCGCAACCTAACCTGCCGGTCAAACCAAGACCGGCGGGAGGCTGATGGGCATGATCGTGCAGGAGGAGCGGCAAGCGGCGGGCTGCATGCTCGCCAATCGCCTGCCCAATTACCTCTCGACCGACGAGGACCGGCGGGCGGCCGCGGATTCGCTCCGCCTCGTGCGGAGGATCGCCGGCCAGCCGGCGTCGCAGCGCTTCAAGCCGGAGGAGTTCCGGCCCGGCCCGGCATTGCACAGCGACGAGGAGCTCGTGCGCGCAGCCAGCGAGATCGGCACCACGGTCTTCCACCCGGTCGGCACGGCGCGGATGGGCCTCGCGGATGAACCGATTGCGGTGGTCTATGCGTTTCTCTCGGTCATCGGCTGCGAGGGGCTCTCCATCGCGGATGCCTCGGTGATGCCGACGATCACGTCTGGAAACACGAATTCCCCCGTGCTGATGATCGTGGAAAATGCCGCGGAACTCCTGCTTTCCGCCGACAGGAAGGCGCTGGCCGCCTGATGGAACCGGCTCGCATGCCTCGCGAAGGCCTCGCGGCGGTTCTCGCGCGCGGGCTCACGCGCCACCTCTTCCAGCGCGGGCTGATGGCCCTGCCGGAGGTGGCCCTCCCCAATGGGCGGCGCGCGGACCTGATGGCCTTCTCCCGCACGGGCGATTTGTGGATCATCGAGATCAAATCCTCGGTCGAGGATTTCCGCGCCGATCACAAATGGCGGGAATACCGGCCCTATTGCGATCGCTTCTTCTTCGCGAGCCATGAGGGCGTTCCGCCAGCGATCTTCCCGGAGGAGGCGGGCCTGTTCCTCGCCGATGGTTTCGACGCCGAGATGGTCCGGGATTGCGCGACTCCCGGTGCCATTCACGCGACCACACGCAAGAGTCTTATCCTGCAACTCGGCTGGATCGCGGGGCAGAGATGGCTCGGAACAAGCGATCCTGATGCCCTGAGGCCTGACCGCTGACCGGTTTTCGCGGGCCTATTTGGGCGCGCGCTTGGCGAGGATGCGCTGCAGGGTGCGGCGATGCATGTTGAGGCGGCGCGCCGTCTCCGAAACATTCCTGCCGCATAACTCGTATATCCGCTGGATATGCTCCCAGCGCACGCGATCCGCCGACATCAGCTGTTCGGGCAGGACCGGCTTCTCGCCCATGCCGCCATGAAGCGCCGCGTCGATCTCGTCGGCATCGGCGGGCTTGGCGAGGTAATCGAAGGCGCCACGCTTGATGGCCGCCACCGCGCTCGCGATATTGCCGTAGCCCGTGAGCACCAGAGACCGCGTTTCGGGATGGCGCTTCTTGATCTCGGAGACGACATCGAGGCCGTTCCCGTCCCCAAGCCGGACATCGATGATGGCATAATCCGGCGCGAAACTGGAAATGGCGATGAGGCCCTCGTCGACGCTGGCGGCGGTCGTCACGCGGTAGCCCCGCGTTTCCATCGCCTTCGCGAGGCGCGCGAGGAAGGGGCGATCATCATCAAGGATCAGGAGGCTGGGGTTGCCACCCATGGCAGTCATCTGGAGGCCATCCCGGTTTTTGGTCTGAACGTCCATAACCAAACCTCTGATGTTACCTTAACTGGATTCCGGGCTTCCCGAAAGCGTCTTTGCTTCCTTCAAGCCCGAGCGGCTCCCGGCAGCATCCGATGACAATCCGGAAATCTGAAATTCCCACACCTCGTTACGGACGAGTTCGTTAAACAGATGGCGCGGCCACATCAGACGAATTGTCGCACCGGTCTCCGGATCCACCCGGTTGGCGGCGTTCAGCGTGGCGCCGGAGCGTTCCAGCAGCACCTTCGCGATGAAGAGCCCGAGGCCCATGCCCCCGCCGGGGCCAGCTTCCGGGTTGTTCTCGTCCCAGGGGCGGGAGGTGAGATAGGGCTCACCCAGCCGCTCCAGCACAAAGTCGGGGATGCCCGGGCCATCGTCGCAGATCTCTATTGTCACGTCGCGATCATCCCAGCGCACGCTGATCTGCACCGCGGAAACAGCAAATTCCGCCGCGTTCTGCAAGAGGTTGCCGATTCCATAGAGCAGACCGGGATTGCGCAGGCAGCGCGGTTCGGGATCGGGCCCCGCGCAAAGCAGGGTGACAGGCGCGCCACGATCGCGGTAGCGCGCGATAACCTCCGCCACGAGGCCGGAGACCGTGACCGTGCGGAACGGCGCGGCATTGGGCTCACCGAGCGTCGTGATCTGCGCGAGAATCTGCCGGCAGCGTGCCGATTGTTCCTTGATCAGCTGGAGATCGGCCTTCAGCGCCTCGTCCTTGATCGAACCATGCAGAAGTTCGCCCGCCACCACGGCAATGGTCGAGAGCGGGGTGCCGAGCTCATGGGCGGCGGCTGCCGCGAGACCGTCGAGATCCGAGATGTGCTGCTCGCGCTCCAGCACGAGCTCGGTCATGGCCAGTGCCTGCGCGAGCTGGCGGGCTTCCTCGGCAATGCGCCAGGCATAAAGCCCGACGAACACGATTGCGGCCTGCAAGGCGAGCCAGAGCCAGGGCGAATAATAATCGGGAACCGCCAGAACCTCCCCACCGGAGCTGCGCAACGGCTCGTGATAGAACAGAATGAATGTCGTGGCCGCCATGGCCAGAACGCCGAGCACGATCGTGCGCTGGAGCGGCAGCGCCATCGCCGAGATGAGCACCGGCGCAAGGAAGAAGATCGAGAACGGGTTGGTAACGCCACCCGCGAAATAAAGAAGCGCCGCAAGCTGCAGGATATCCGCGCCCAGAAGCACGAAAGCGGCCGATTCCTCCATGCGATAGCCGGCCGGCGCGCGCACATGCAGCGCCATGTTCAGCGCCACCGCGAAGGCGAGCACCAGCCCGATGCTGCCCAAGGGCAGATCCAGCCCGACCGGGAATTCCCCGACCAGGATCAGGATGGCCTGCACGATCACCGCATACCAGCGCAGGCGCAGCAGCGTTTCGAGACGCAGCAGGCGGTGATCCCGCGGGAGTTTGGAACGCAGCCGTCTTGGCATGGTTTTCACCCTCGCCCCCTCGCGCAGATGCCGACACGTCCGATCTCGGATGGGCAAGACGGAAGCCCATTCATAGACCTCTTTCCGTCTCCCGGCCATACATGTTGCCCCGGGGATGGGGATTTCACCAATGGGAAAGCAGTTGCGGAAAAAATGTCACGGGCCTAAGCCCTTTTCCGGGGAATATTTCGAAAGTCGAATAGGAACTTCACGAACCTGCCGACATTGTCGCGTGTAGCAGCGGCAGACACTTCGCGGCCCGCGCGCTTGGGAGCTTGCTCTGATGATGAGACAATCCGGATATATGTTCTACGAGATGGCGCATGCGGTGCTGGGCCCTGCGCGCGCCGCGAGCGATGCCTTGCGGCTGTTCTACCGCAACCCGCTCAACCCGCTCACCCATACGGACTATGGCCGCTCCGTCTCGGCGACCTGCGAGCTCTTCGAGCGCGTGACGCGCCGCTATGGCAAGCCGATTTTCGATCTTCCGCAGACGGTTGTGAACGGCCAGCGTGTCGATGTCATCGAGCGCGTGGTGTGGCGGGCGCCGTTCTGCAACCTCATCATTTTCGATCGCGCGCTGCCGGTCAACCTGGCGCCGCAGCCCCGCCTGCTCATCGTTGCCCCGATGTCGGGCCATTTCGCGACCCTCCTGCGGGGCACGGTGGAGGCCTTCCTGCCTACCCATGAGGTCTATATCACCGATTGGGTCGATGCGCGGATGGTCTCGCTCTCGCAGGGTGGCTTCGACCTCGACGATTACATCGATTATGTGCGCGACATGATTCGCCTGCTCGGGCCGGATGTGCATGTCATGGCCGTCTGCCAGCCCTCCGTGCCGGTCATCGCGGCCATCGCGCTGATGGAGGAGGAGAACGATCCCGCCACCCCGCGTTCCATGACGCTGATGGGCGGCCCGATCGATACCCGCTGCAGCCCGACCGAAGTGAACAAGGTGGCCCAGAAGCGCGGCATCGAATGGTTCCGCACGAATTGCATCGCGCGGGTGCCGTTCCCGCATCCTGGCCTGATGCGTGAGGTCTATCCGGGCTATCTCCAGCTTTCGGGCTTCATGGCGATGAACATCGACCGCCACCTCACGGCGCATTGGGACATGTTCAACCACCTCGTTTCAGGCGACGGTGACTCTGCCGAGAAGCATCGCGACTTTTACGATGAATACATGGCCGTGATGGATCTCACGGCCGAATTCTATCTCCAGACGGTCGATACGGTCTTCGTGCGCCATGCCCTGCCGAAGGGCGAGATGCTGCATCGCGGCCGCAAGGTCGATCTCGGCGCCATCCGCCGCTGCGGCCTCATGACGGTCGAGGGCGAGAAGGACGACATTTCCGGCGTCGGCCAGACCAGGGCTGCGCATGATCTCTGCGTGAACCTGCCGAAGGAACGCCAGCTCTACCACCTCCAGAAGGAAGTGGGGCATTACGGTGTGTTCAACGGCTCCCGCTTCCGCCGCGATATCGCCCCGGCGATCGCGGGCTTCATCGAGCTTTGCGCGGGATATGCGGGTGAAGCGGTTGCAGCATCTCGTCCCGCGCTGCGCGCGGTGCGGTGATTTCACGGCAGGGACCATTAGACTGGGGCTCCCGGGATTGATTCGGAGCCCCTGTTTCCATGGCGCCTTCGCGGCTCATTGACCTGCCGATCCCCCCGCGCCTGCGCAAACCCGCCGCGCCGCCGCGCCCCATTCGCATCGAGATGCGGGATGGCCCACAGGAGATTGCCGTCGTCGTGCGCCCGGCAGCCCGGCGCATGATCCTGCGCATCGATCGCCGCACGGGCGGCGCGACCCTCACCCTGCCGCGCGGCGTGGCGCGCCATCGCGCCGAGCAATTCGTGCTCTCGCAAGCCGGATGGCTCGAAGCGCGTTTGAAGGCCCTGCCGCCGCGCGTGGCCTTTGCCGATGGCGCCACCTTGCCGATCCGCGGTGTCGAGCATCGCATCCGCCACGCCGGCGCGAACCGAGGCGCGACACGGATCGAACACACCACGGAAGGCCTCGTGCTTCTCGTGCATGGCGCATCCGATGCGCTGCCAGGCCGCGTGCTGCGCTTCCTGAAGGCCGAGGCCCTCGCCGATCTCACGGTTGCCTCCCGCCGGCATGCCGCAACCCTCGGGGTGGCGATCGGGCGGATCAGCATCAAGGATACGGTGAGCCGCTGGGGCTCGTGCTCGTCGCGCGGTAATCTCGCCTATTCCTGGCGGCTCATCCTCGCGCCGGGTTTCGTGCTCGATTATCTTGCGGCGCATGAGGTGGCGCACCGGCTGGAAATGAATCACTCCGCGCGCTATTGGCGGAATGTCCGCACGCTGGTGCCGGATTTCCGGGTGGCGGAAGACTGGCTCAACCGGCACGGCCCGGCGCTGCATCATTACGGTCCGTAATCCCTCTCCCAGCCCTGCAACGGGCGAAACCCGTTTCTTCAATGCCCGTGAGCGGGCAAGGCCCGCATCATGGCGCATTTGAAATCCGGCACGCTGGGAATGACGATCCTCCTCGGCCTGCTGACGGCCATCGGGCCGCTCTCGACCGACATGTATCTGCCTTCGCTGCCGAGCATCCAGCAGCATTTCGGCGCAACGACCGCGCAAGCGCAGTGGACACTCTCGGCCTATCTCCTCGGCTTCGCCTTGGGGCAGGTCTTCTACGGCCCGTTGTCCGATCGTCGCGGCCGCAAGCAGGTGATGCTGGCCGGGCTCGCGCTTTATGCCTTCGCCAACCTCGCCTCGGCCATGGCGCCCAGTCTTGAGGTGCTGATCGCCGCACGCTTCCTGCAGGGGGTGGGCGCGGCGGGACCGATGGTTCTGGCGCGCGCCATTGTGCGCGATCTCCATGAAGGCCGCGAGGCCGGCCAAATGTTGGCGCGCATGGGCACGATCATGGGCATCGTGCCGGCCATCGCCCCGATGCTGGGCGCGGGCATCGAGATCCTCTCGGGCTGGCGGATGAACTTCCTCGCCGTGGTGTTTCTTGCGATCGCTCTGGGCATCGCGGTGGCGCGCCGGCTGCCAGAGACCCTGAGGCAACCGCTCGTTTCGCCCTTTTCGGTGCGCGAGATCATGCGCGGCTATGGCGAACTCTGCCGGGACGGACGCTTCACGTCCTTCGCGCTGCTCAGCGCGGTGACCTATGCGGGGCTCTTCGCCTTCATCTCCGGCTCAAGCTTCGTGATGCAGGGGCATTTCGGTCTTTCCCCTGCCGGCTTTGCCGCCACCTTCGGCGTGATGGTCCTGGGCTACATCCTCGGCACGGTCATGGCGCAGAAGGTGGTGGCCTCGAAGGGAAGCCTGCGCGCCATCGAGATCGGCGCCGTGCTGCAGGCTGTCGCTGGCCTTGCGCTTCTGGGCTTTTCGTTCGTGATGCCATATTGGTTGGCGGGGCTTGCCGTGCCCATGGCCTTCTACGCGATGGGCGTGGGCTTCACACTGCCTCAATCCGCTGCCGGCGCGCTGATGCCGTTCCCGGATCGCGCGGGCAGCGTCTCGTCGCTGCTGGGGATCATGCAGATGA
This sequence comes from Rhabdaerophilum sp., assembly GCF_046092605.1. Classification (NCBI taxonomy): domain Bacteria; kingdom Pseudomonadati; phylum Pseudomonadota; class Alphaproteobacteria; order Hyphomicrobiales; family Rhabdaerophilaceae; genus Rhabdaerophilum; species Rhabdaerophilum sp. The sequence goes on from NZ_JBJTDY010000180.1 coordinate 13,129, forward strand.
GCTTCGCGGCCATCGTGGGGGCGCTGGTGGGCGCTTTCGTGTCGCAGAGCCCTGTCGCGCTGACGGCCGCGACGGCCCTGATGGGCCTGATCGGAATGGCGACCCTGCCGCGCATCCGGCGTGTCAGCACATTTTCCTGATCCTCAGCCACCGAACAGGCGCGAGAGCAGACTGCGATCCTGCGCGCTCGGCCCCTCGAGCCGCATCGGGGAATCGCCGCCGGGCGCATGGCGCGTGCCGGCTGGCTGCTGCGCCACCGGCATGCCATTGCCGACCCCCGGCCAGCCGCCTTCATTGAGGCCCGGCAGCAGCTGCGGCGGAACCTTGCCATGGGCCTCGCGCATGAAGCTGGCCCAGAGTTCGGCCGGAAGGCCGGAACCCGTGACCTTCTTCATCAGGTCGCCTTCGTCGTTGCCCACCCAGAAGCCCGCGACGAGATGCGCCGTGTACCCCAAGAACCACGCATCCTTGTGTTCCTGCGTGGTGCCGGTCTTGCCGGCGGCCTGCCAGCCCGGCAGATCCGATTTGCGGGCGGTGCCGGAAACCAGCGTCTCGCGCATCATGCGGTTCAGCGCGCCGATGGTTGCCGGCTCGGCAACCTGGCCCAGATTCTGCGGCTGGCGCCGGTAGATCAGCGTGCCATCGGTCCCCTTCACCTCGATGATCGCATGCGGAATGACCCCCGTGCCGCCATTCGCGAAGGCGGCATAGGCTGTGGTCATTTCTATTGGCGTGACTTCCGAGGTGCCGAGCGCCAGCGACGCATCTGCCCGGAGGCCCGACGAAATGCCGAGCCTCTGCGCCGTGCGCACCACCGTGCGCGGTCCGATCTCCATGATGAGCTTGGCCGGAATGGTGTTCAGAGACATCGCAAGCGCCTGCTGGAGGGTCACGTTGCCGAAATATTCGCGCGTGTAGTTCTCCGGCTTCCAGCCCTTGATGTTCACCGGGCCATCCTCGCGGATGGTATCCGGCGTGAGGCCTTTCTCGAGGGCCGCGAGGTAGACGAAGGGCTTGAAGCTGGAACCCGGCTGGCGGCGCGCCATCACCGCGCGGTTGAACTGGCTCTGCGCGTAATCACGTCCACCGACCAGCGCGCGCACCGCGCCATCGGGGCTCATCGCGACCATCGCGATCTGGTCGACATTCAACTTCAGGCGCTTCTGCTCGAATTCGGTGGCGACCACCTTCTCGGCAAGGCCCTGCAGGCGCGGGTCGATCGTGGTCTTCACCACGATGTCGCGGTCGATGGTGCCGATATGGTCATCGAGCACGTCCATCACCCAGTCGGCGACATAATTGCCGGCGCCGGGCCGCGCCCTCTTGCGCGCTTCGGTGGTGTTTGTCCTGGCGAGCTTCACCATCTCCGGCGTCGCATGGCCCTGTTCCACCATCTTGGCGAGCACAAGGGCGGCGCGTTCGGCAGCGCCCTCCGGGTTGCGGTTCGGCGCCAGGCGCGACGGGCTCTGCACGAGGCCGGCGAGCACGGCCGCCTCGCCGAGGGTGAGCGCCCGGGCGCTCTTGCCGAAATAGCGCTGCGAGGCCGCTTCCACGCCATAGGCGCCGGAGCCGAAATAGACGCGGTTCATGTAGAGTTCGAGGATCTGGTCCTTCGAATAGTTCCGCTCCAGCCAGATCGACAGCAGGGCTTCCTGGATCTTGCGGCTGAGCGTGCGCTCCTGCGTGAGGAAGAGGTTCTTCGCGAGCTGCTGGGTAAGGGTGGAGCCCCCCTCCGCCGCGCGGCCCGAACTCGCGTTGCGCACCACGGCGCGCGCGAGACCCACGGGATCGATGCCGAAATGCGAGTAGAAGCGCCGGTCCTCGATGGAAACGAAGGCCATCGGCAGGTAGCGCGGCAATTCACCGAAGGGCACGTTGGCGCCGCCGGTTTCGCCCCGGTTGGCGATGAGCGTGCCATCCGCCGCGAGGATCGCCACGTTGGGCGGGCGCTTCGGCACCGCGAGCTGATCGATCGGCGGCAATTTCATCGCGAAATAACCAATGATGCCGGCGAGCGCGATGGCGCCCCAGAGCGCGAGTGTCAGGCTCCAGTAGAAGATCGTGCCGAAAAAGCCGCGTCGACCCTTGCCCCGGCGATGCCGGTCGCGACCACGGCGCGGCGGCTCGTGATCAGCGGGAGGCTCGGGACGACGGCTTGTCCGGCGGTCACGATCCTCCGGTGCGAGCCGAAGCTCGCTCGAGGCATAGCCGCCATCATCATCGAAGCGCGGTTCGCGCCGCGAACCGCCTGTCCGCCCTCTGGCCATATCCGGACCTTGAGCCCCCGCCTTCCAAGCCTCTTCGAACGGAAGAAGCCGACGGTCCGAAATGCTGGGACAATCAGCTTAACCTCTCGTTAATCCCGAGAAACCAAAAATCAAACTAGGTCCGAATTGCGGCCATTTCTGGGGCGAGCAACGAGAACTTCACCTCAGCGCTGATGGTTGCGGAGGGCGGTGATGGTCGTGGTCGGGGTGATGGCCTCAGGGTCAATCAGTAGGTGCAGGATCGCCGGCTTGCCGGAGGCGCGGGCCCGCTCGAAAGCCGGAATGAACTCCGCCGTGCGCTCCACCCGCTCGCCATGCCCGCCGAAGGCCCGCGCATAGGCCGCGAAATCGGGGTTCTTCAATTCGGTCGCGGAGACGCGGCCAGGAAATTCCCGCTCCTGATGCATGCGGATGGTGCCATACATCCGGTTGTCGATGACGAGCACGATGATCGGAAGATCATATTGCACGGCGGTGGCGAAATCCTGCCCGTTCATCAGGAAGCAGCCGTCGCCGGCAAAAGCGACCACCGTCTTTTCCGGAAAGGCGCGCTTCACGCCCACGGCCGCCGGCACGCCATAGCCCATGGAGCCAGAAGTCGGCGCTGCCTGCGTCGCGTAACCGTTGAACATGTAATAGCGGTGGAGCCAGGTCGCATAGTTGCCCGCGCCGTTGCAGAGCACGGAATCCGCCGGGAGATGATCGCGCAGATAGGCCATCACCGGGCCCATCTGAAGCGTGCCGGGAATGTTCGTCGGCACCTCGGTCCATTTGCGATATTCCGCATGAAGGCCGGCCCGGGCCTCCGCCCAGGGCCTTTCTCCGGGCGGCTGAAGCGTCTGCAAGGCCGCGGCGAAGGCTTCCATACTCGCATGGATTGGCAGCTTTGTCGCATAGACGCGGCCGAGTTCATCCGAGCCTGCATGGACATGGATGAGCCTTTCGCCATCGCCCGGAATGTCCAGCAGCGAATAACCCTGCGAAGGCATCTCGCCGAGGCGCGCGCCAATCGCGAGGATAAGATCCGCCTCCCGGATGTATTTCAGCAGCGGTGGATTGGGTCCGATACCGAGATTGCCGACATATTGGCCGTGCCGCTCGGGGAAGATCATCTGCCGGCGGAAGGAATTCGAGACCGGCAGGTCGAAGGCCTCGGCAAAGCGCACGAGGCGATCCACCGCCTGCTGGCTCCAGCCGGTGCCGCCCGTGATGACGATCGGCCTCTTCGCGGCCCAGAGCCGCTTCTGGAGCTGCGCCATCTGCGAGAGCGACGGGTGCGTCTCGAGCGGCTCCACGAAAGGCGCATCGGCGACCGCCGCCATCTCGGTCAGCATGTCCTCCGGCAGCGCGATCACCACCGGGCCCTTGCGGCCGGACATCGCGACATGGAAGGCACGATGGATGATCTCGGGGATGCGCCGCGCATCGTCGATCTCGGTGGTCCATTTGGTCATGGAGCCGAAGACATCGCGGTAATCGAGCTCCTGGAACGCGCCGCGCTCGCGCGCCGAACGCTCGATCTGCCCCACGAACAGGATCACCGGAATGGAATCCTGATGCGCGATATGGATCGCCGGCGCGGCGTTCAGCGCGCCCGGCCCACGCGTCACGAACGAGATGCCCGGCCGGCCCGTGAGGCGCCCCACGGCATCGGCCATCATGCAGGCCCCGCCCTCCTGCCGGCAGACCGTGACGCGGATCGCGGCATCATGCAGGCTGTCGAGCACCGCGAGGTAGCTCTCGCCGGGCACGCAGAAGATGTCGGTCACCTGCTGGCGGATGAGTTGCGCCACGAGAATATCGGCGGCGCGGCGGGGAGCGATGGCAATCATGATCAGCCCTGTCTGCGGGAGTTCCAGTTCGGATCAGCAAGGATTTCGGCCTTATGCTGCCCGAGGCCGGGCGCGTGGCGCGGCGAGACCTGCGGTTCCCCGTCGAGCACGATGGCGGATCGCACGGACGGCACCGCGCCCGCCTCGGCCTCCGGGTTCGCAAGATTCACGCGCACCCCGCGATGGATGACGTGCGGGTCGGCGAAGACCTCGCCGAGATCGTTGATCGGCCCGGCCGGCACGCCCACCGCTTCGAGCCGCGCGAGCATCTCGGCCTTCGGGATTTTCGCCGTCAGCGCGGAGATCAACGGCACGAGGGTCGCGCGCTTCTCCACACGGCTGCGATTCGTCGCGTAATCCGGGTTTGTGGCGAGAACTTCGCCGCCGATCGCCGTGCAGAGCTTGCGATATTGTCCGTCATTGCCGCTCGCGATGATGATGTAGCCATCCGCGACCGGAAACACCTCGTAAGGAACGATGTTCGGGTGCGCATTGCCGAGCCGCTTCGGGGTCTTGCCCGAGACGAGATAGTTCAGCGCCTGGTTGCCGAGCACCGCGATCTGGCTGTCGAGCAAAGCACAATCGATCGTCGCGCCCTCGCCGGTTGAATCGCGACGGCGCAGGGCGGCGAGGATCGCCACGCTCGCATACATCCCGGTGAAGATATCCGCGGTCGCATAGCCGGCCTTGGTCGGCTGTCCCTCGGGCTGGCCGGTGATATCCATCGCGCCCGCCATGCCCTGGATAAGGAAATCGTAGCCCGCTCGGTTCGCATAGGGCCCATCCTGCCCGAAACCGGTGATGGAGGCGTAGATCAGCGAGGGTTTCAGCTTGCGCAGGCTCTCCGCATCAAGCCCGTATTTCACGAGGCCCCCGACCTTGAAATTCTCGACGACGACATCCGCCGCGAGCACGAGATCGCGGATCATCGCGATATCCTCGGCGCTTTCGAAATCCGCCTCGATCGAGCGCTTTCCCCGGTTGCAGGCATGGAAATAGGCCGCGCCGAGGTCGCCGCCGCCGGCCTTTGCCACGAAGGGCGGGCCCCATGTGCGCGTATCGTCGCCCGCGCCCTTGCGCTCCACCTTCACGACATCCGCCCCGAGATCGGCCAGCGTCTGCCCCACCCAGGGCCCGGCAAGAATGCGCGCGAGTTCGAGAACCTTCAATCCCTCAAGCGGCCTGGTCATCGGCATCCCCGGTTTCGGTGTCGTTCCCGTCGGTGGACCACAAGCTGCCGAGCGCCGCAAGCAGCACGATCTGCGCGGCATAGATTTCAAGGCTGTGCCGCCCGCAGAACCGCAAGGCCCGTCGCAGGCCCGAGGGGGGTTGAATGATTGAATCCCCGCGCCGGAAATCCCACAGGATCATCGCGATGGCGGCGAGCCCCAGCACCATGAAAACCGTGTTCGGCAGGCCGAAACCATAATCCCGCTGCTCCACCATGGCATAGATCACGAAGGCGACGAGCCCCGCAAGGTCGCGCAAGGGCGAAAAGGAAGCATCGGCGATCGCCTTGCGATGCATCAGCCCGAAAGCCGCGAAAAGCCAGCCCTCCGCACCATATTCGAGCCATGGATTGACGAGCGGCAACAGCAGGGCACAGCCCAGCAGCAGCAATGCCAGCCGCAGGAAGCTGCGCGCCAGGAAACGTTCCACGAGTGGCAGAGCGAGGCGGATGGCCGCGAAATTGAAGAGAATGTTGAGCTGCACATCCTCGAGCGAGCCGAGCCAGAGATAATCAATGCCCGTGAGCAATATGCCGAGCGCCGGCCAGCTCCACGGAACATCCCGCGTGCGGGCGAAGCCGATGAGAAAGAAGAAGATCGGCACGCCGAGACGGCCGATGACACGCAGGATCCCCCAGTCATCCGCGAGGAAATGCCCGACATGGTCGACCACAATGAGCAGAAGTGCGGTGGCCTTCAGCACATCGGTCGTTGTCAACGGCGGAGCGGGAAGGCGAGGTTCGGCCGTGGTCACGCGCGATTTTCCGCAAAAAACTTCCCCGAGAGAGCCCGGCTCGGCCTCCCCTGTCAATCGACAAAGCGGAATGAACCCACGCTGACGTATCCCCCTCAGAGCGGACTCCGAGCTGATCCGGTCAGCTCGGAAAATGCTCGAGCTCGGGCTTCCTTCGACGCACAGGATCATCCACCCTGCCAGAGGCGGCGCAGCGGGTCTCGCGATCCGGGAAATCCGGGCGCGGGGCGTGATGACACGGGTTCTCGGCTCTCCGGCGGAGCCCTCCGGGCTGATCGAAGCCATGCGCGGGCGGGCAAACTTCGGCATGCCGGTCTTCTGGCCGGGGAAAACCGGGCCCATCGCCACGCGCTTCATCAACGGCCACGAGCGCCTCCAGCCGGTGCAACGCGCCGGGAAACAAGGCGGCGAATGGCCGCCTGGATCGTCGAGGCGCGGGAGGACCGGGCGGCGTGACGCTGCTTCGCCCTACTCGGAAATATCGAAGGATACACCCTGCGCCAAAGGCAGGGCGTTGCCGTAATTGATGGTGTTGGTGGCCCGGCGCATATAGGCCTTCCAGCTGTCCGAGCCCGCCTCGCGCCCGCCGCCGGTTTCCTTCTCGCCGCCGAACGCGCCGCCGATCTCGGCACCGGAGGGACCGATATTCACATTCGCGATGCCGCAATCCGAGCCTGTCGCCGAGATGAACAGCTCCGCCTCGCGGATGTCCCGCGTGAAGACCGAAGAGGAAAGCCCCGCGCCCACCGCATTGTTGAGCGCGATGGCCTCCACGAAATCATCATAGGGCAGCACATAGAGGATGGGCGCGAAGGTCTCGCGCAGCATCGGGCCTTCCTGTGCCTTCATCTCCACCAGAGCGGGGCGGGCGTAGAAGGCCTTGGCCGGCATGCCGCTGGCGAGGCCGCCGCCGGTGATCTCGGCACCGAGCGCGCGGGCGTCAATCAGCGCCGCTTCCATCGCGCGATAGGCGGCTTCGTCGATCAGCGGGCCGATGAGCGTCCCGGCCGCGCGCGGATCACCGATCGTCGCGGAACCCCAGACCTTCTTCAGGCGAGGCACGAGCGTCTCATAGACCGAGCGATGCACGAACAGCCGGCGCAACGTGGTGCAGCGCTGGCCTGCCGTGCCCATGGCCGCGAAGGCGACCCCCCTGAGCGCAAGATCGAGATCGGCCGTCGGCGCGATGATCGCGGCATTGTTGCCGCCGAGTTCCAGCAATGCCCGGCCGAAGCGCTCGGCGACCTTGGGGCCAACGCGCCTGCCCATGGCGGTCGAGCCCGTGGCCGAGATGAGCGGCACACGATGATCGGCCACAAGAATCTCACCGATCCGCCCGTCTCCGATCAGCAGTTCGGAGAGGCCATCGGGGATTTCGCCATTGCCGGCCTCCTCGAAGGCCGCCGCCGCGCGCATCAGGATCGCCTGCACGGCGAGCGCGGTCAGCGGGGTCTTCTCCGAGGGCTTCCAGATGACGCTGTCGCCGCAGACAAGGGCAAGCGCCGCATTCCAGCTCCATACTGCGACGGGGAAGTTGAAGGCGGAAATCACGCCCACCGGCCCGAGAGGATGCCAGGTTTCCATCATCCGGTGGTTCGGACGCTCGGTGGCGATGGTGAGGCCGTGAAGCTGGCGGGAGAGGCCGACCGCAAAGTCGCAGATATCGATCATCTCCTGCACTTCGCCCAAGCCCTCGGAGGTGATCTTGCCGGCTTCCAGCGTCACGAGGCGGCCGAGTTCGGCTTTCGCCTCGCGCAGCTCCTGCCCGAACAGGCGCACGAATTCGCCGCGTTTCGGGGCGGGCACCTGCCGCCAGGCATGGAAGGCGTTCACGGAGCGGGCGATGGCCGCTTCAGCTTCCCCGGGCGCGGTGTCGCGCAACTGGGCGATCTCCTCCCCGGTGATCGGTGAGCGCACGATGCGGCTGCCACCCGAGAGCGTGGCGCGCGGCACGCCGAAGCCTTCGAGCAGCGTGAGCGCTTCCTCTTGCGGCGTGGAGAGAATCGACGCGAAAGTCTTGCCCAGGAGATTCATCGGTTTCATTCCGTGGATGGGCGCGCCGAAGACCGGGCGCGTTGCAGGATCGGTTGTCAAGCTAGCGAAGCTTTGTGGCGGTTGCGAGGGCGGCGGGAAGACGAATGGCAGAGAATCATGACGTGGTTATCGCCGGCGGGGCGGTGACCGGCTCCTCAACCGCCTGGCATCTTGCCGCGCATCCCGGCTTTTCCGGCCGCATCCTCGTGGTCGAGCCGGACATGACTTATCAGCGTTCGGCCTCGGCCCTCTCGGCCGGGTCCATCCGGCAGCAATTCAGCCAGCCGGTGAACATCGCGATCTCGCTCCATGGAATTGGGTTTCTGCGTGCCATCGGCGAGATCCTCGCCGTGGAAAGTGACCGCCCGAATGTGGGCCTGCACGAGGGTGGCTATCTTTATCTCGGCGAGGAAGCCCATCGCGAAGGCTTCACCGCGAACAACGCCATCCAGCGGGAGATGGGCGCCGATATCGCGCTGCTGGATGCGGCCGAACTGAAGCTGACCTTCCCATGGCTCGAGACATCCGACCTCGCCATCGGCTCCTACGGGGTTTCGGGCGAAGGCTGGTTCGATGGCTATGGACTGATGCAGGCCTTTCGCGCGAAGGCGCGATCGCTCGGCGTCGAATATCGCAAGGGGCGGGTCATGGGTGTAGAAATCGCGAGCGGTCGCGTGACAGGCGTGACCCTCGAGGATGGCAGCCGCATCGGTTGCGCCGCGCTGGTCAATGCCGCCGGCGCCTCCGGCGCGCGCGCACTTTCGGCCGAGATGGGTTTTCCCGTGCCGATCTACGCGAAGAAGCGCAGCGTTTTCAGCTTTTCCTGCAAGGAGGCCTTGCCGCGCCATCCACTCATCATCGACAAATCAGGCGTGTGGTGGCGGCCCGAGGGCGAGGGCTATATCACCGGCTATTCACCGGATGACCTCGATGAAACCGATCACTCAACCGATTTCGAGGTGGATTGGGCGCTGTTCGAAGAAGTGATCTGGCCCGCGCTCGCCACGCGCATCCCCGCCTTCGAGGCGATCCGTCCGGGACGCGCCTGGGCCGGGCATTACGACATGAACCTGCTCGACCACAACGCGCTGGTGGGCAGGGTGCCGGGCCTCGCCAATGGCTTCATCGCCTGTGGTTTCTCCGGCCATGGGTTGCAACAATCCCCCGCTTTGGGGCGCGGATTGGCCGAACTCATCACGGAGGGGCGCTACACCAGCCTCGACCTCGCGGATCTTTCCCCGGAGCGGGTGCTCACCAGCACCCCGCTGCTGGAGCGGAACGTGATCTAGAGCGCAAACCGATCTGATTGAATCAGAGCTGGTGCTCTATCTTCTTGTTTTCGCATCCGCTTTTTCCGCCAACCGGTATCCACTTGGCGGGCGGATGCTCTAGAGCATTTTCAAGCGAAGTGGGAACCGGTTCGCGTGAAGAAAATGCGATAAACAAAAAGATGGAGCATTTTCAAGCGAAGCATGCCCCTGCGAAGGCGGGGGTGGGAACCGGTTCGCGCCAAGAAAATGCGATCAAGCACAGAAGCATTTTCTTCGACCAACCGGTATCCACTTGGCGGGTGGATGCGCTAGGCTGTCAGCGTGCGCCGCACGGCGTCCTTCCAAAGGGCGAGGCGCTTGAGGCGCGTCTCCTGCGGCATGGCGGGCGTGAAGCGACGATCGAGCGCCCAGCTTTTCGCGAATTCCGCCTCTTCCGGATAAATCCCGCTCGCGAGCCCCGCGAGATAGGCAGCACCGAGCGCCGTGGTCTCCAGCACCTTCGGCCGATCCACCGCCGCGCCGAGCAAATCCGCAAGGCGCTGCATGGTCCAGTCGCTCGCGGTCATGCCGCCATCGACGCGCAGGACCGTTTCCGCGCCGCGCCCGGCCCAATCCGAATGCATCGCCTCAAGGAGGTCGGCGGTCTGGAAGGCCACGCTTTCGAGCGCCGCGCGGGCGAATTCCGCCGGGCCGGAACTGCGCGTGAGGCCGTAGATCGCCCCGCGCGCCTCGGCATCCCAATAGGGCGCGCCGAGGCCCACGAAAGCGGGCACGAGAATCACATCCTGTGTCTCGTCCGCCTGTTCCGCGAGGTCACCGGTATCGCTCGCGTTTTGGATGATCTTCAGGCCATCGCGCAGCCATTGCACGGCCGCGCCCGCGATGAAGATCGAGCCTTCGAGCGCATAAAGCCGCTTGCCGGCGAGTTGATAGGCCACGGTTGTCAGCAGGCGATTGCGCGAGGGCACTGGCTCCGTGCCGGTATTCAGCAGCGCGAAGCAGCCCGTGCCATAGGTCGATTTCATCATGCCCGGCGAGAAGCAGGCCTGCCCCACGAGTGCTGCCTGCTGGTCACCCGCGACACCGCGGATGGGAACCGGCCGCCCGAGAATCGCGGGATCGGTTTCGCCGAAATTGCCGGCGCAATCGCGGATCTCCGGAAGGAGGCTCGCGGGGATATCGAAGAGCCGCAGCATCTCCGGGTCCCACAGGCCGGTGCGCAGGTCCATCAGCAAGGTGCGCGAGGCATTGGTGGCATCGGTGGCATGGACCTTGCCGCCCGTGAGCCGCCAGATGAGGAAGCAATCGATCGTGCCGCAGGCGAGCTTGCCGGCCTTCGCAGCGGCCCGCGCTCCGGGCACATGCTCCAGCAACCAGGCGATCTTGGTGGCGGAGAAATAGGGGTCGAGCCGAAGCCCCGTACGGTTCGAGACGAACGGCTCAAGCCCCCTGCCGCGCAGATCCGCGCATATCTCGGCCGTGCGTCGATCCTGCCAGACCAGGGCGTGATGGATCGGCTTTCCGGTCTCCCGGTCCCAGATGAGAACCGTTTCGCGCTGATTCGTGATGCCGATCGCGACAGGTTGCGCATCGCCCTTCGCGATCGCCTCGCGCATGGTCGCGAGAACCGTCTGCCAGATTTCCTCGGCATCGTGTTCGACATGGCCGGAGGCCGGAAAGATCTGGCGGAATTCCTGCTGCCCCGTCGCGACCGGTTTCAGCGCCGCATCGAAGAGGATGGCCCGGCTCGATGTCGTGCCCTGATCAATCGCGAGCACGTGCCCCTTGCCTTGGCCTTCCATGGTCATCCCCCGATGGTCCTGCTGTTTTTCGACAGAGAAGCCGGTCGTCCGAACAATTTCAAGCGAGGGGCGAAAACAGAGGCGATTTGCAGTTTTCTGCATGGGGGTATTGCACAAAATGCAGGTCAAGACGGATCGACTCTTGGCCCCGCTTCCCGGAAGACCGGGGGCAAGGGGCCCCGTGGTTCGCTGGCGAAATGCCTGGGGGGTGCGGGGAAATGTTTCGGAAAGTCGCGGGGTTCTGCCGATGCCCATTCGTCGCCTTCTGGTCGCCAATCGCAGCGAGATCGCCATCCGGGTTTTCCGGGCCGCAACCGAGCTCGGCATTCGCACGATCGCGATCTACGCGGAGGAGGACAAGCTCTCCCTCCACCGCTTCAAGGCGGATGAGGCCTATCTCATCGGGCGCGGGCCCCATCTAGCGAAGCCACTTGGCCCGCTGGAGGCCTATCTCTCGATCGCCGAGGTGATCCGCGTCGCGAAGGAAGCCGGGGCGGATGCGATCCATCCTGGCTATGGCTTCCTCTCGGAAAGCCCGGAATTCGCCGAGGCCTGCGCCGAAGCGGGCATCACCTTCATCGGCCCCTCGCCGGAAACCCTGCGCGCGCTTGGCAACAAGGTCGATGCGCGCAATCTCGCGGCTTCGGTGAGCGTGCCGGTGATGCCGGCGACGCCGCCCCTGCCGGATGACGCCGATGAGGTGAAGCGCCTCGCGGCCGAGATCGGCTATCCCGTGATGCTCAAGGCGAGCTGGGGCGGCGGCGGTCGCGGCATGCGCGCCATCGAGAACGAGGAACAGCTTCTCGATGCGGTCTTCACCGCCAAGCGCGAGGCCCGCGCCGCCTTCGGCAAGGATGAGGTCTATCTCGAAAAGCTGGTGCGCCGCGCGCGCCATGTGGAAGTGCAGATCCTGGGGGATCGGCATGGCACCATCGTGCATCTCTTCGAGCGTGATTGCTCCATCCAGCGCCGCAACCAGAAGGTCATCGAAAGGGCACCCGCCCCCTACCTTTCGCCCCAGCAGCGCGAGGCCTTCTGCCGGGCGGCGCTCCGCATCGGCCATGCCACGCATTATGTCGGCGCCGGAACGGTCGAGTTCCTGATGGATGCCGATAACGGCAAGTTCTATTTCATCGAGGTCAATCCGCGCATTCAGGTCGAGCATACCGTGACGGAAGTCGTCACCGGGCTCGATCTCGTAAAGGCGCAGATCCGCATCCTCGATGGCGCGGCGATCGGCAAGCGCGAGGCGGATGGCACGTTGCGCTCAGGCATTCCGTCGCAGGGCGAGATCACGCTCAACGGCCACGCGCTGCAATGCCGCATCACCACCGAGAACCCGGAAAACAACTTCATCCCGGATTACGGGCGCATCACGGCCTATCGCGGCGCGATGGGCTTCGGCATCCGCGTGGATGGCGGCACAGCCTATTCCGGCGCGGTGGTCACGCGATTCTACGATCCCATGCTCGAGAAGGTCATCGCCTGGGCTGCGACGCCGGGCGAGGCCATCGCCCGCATGGATCGCGCCCTTCGCGAATATCGCATCCGCGGCGTGGCCACGAACCTCACCTTCCTCGAGGCGGTGCTGGGCCACCCGAATTTCCACTCGAACGCATATACCACGCGCTTCATCGACGAGACGCCGGAGCTCTTCCAGCAGCCGCGCCGGAAGGACCGCGCGACCAAGCTCCTGACCTATATCGCCGACGTCACCGTGAACGGTCACCCGGAAACGCGCGACCGGCCGAAGCCGCTGGCCCATGCGCGCGAGCCCGTGCCGCCGCTCTTCGCGAATGAGCCTGTTCTGGGCACGCGCCAGAAGCTGGAACAGCTCGGCCCCGAGGGTTTCGCGGAATGGATGCGTGGCGAGCGCCGCGTGCTCCTCACCGACACCACCATGCGTGATGCTCACCAGAGCCTGCTCGCGACGCGCATGCGCACGCATGATCTCGCAGCCATCGCGCCGGCCTATGCGCGGGGGCTGCCGCAACTCTTCAGCCTGGAATGCTGGGGCGGAGCGACCTTCGACGTCTCCATGCGGTTCCTGCAGGAAGACCCCTGGGAGCGCCTGCGCCTTATTCGTGAACAGGTGCCGAATATCCTGCTGCAGATGCTGCTGCGCGGCGCCAATGGCGTGGGCTACACGAATTACCCGGATAACGTGGTGCGCGATTTCATCGATCGCGCCGCCGGGAACGGGGCCGATCTCTTCCGCATCTTCGATTGCCTGAACTGGGTCGAGAACATGCGCGTGGCGATTGACCAGGTCCGCCGCGCGGGCAAGCTTGCCGAGGGCGCGATCTGCTACACGGGCGACATTCTCGACCCTGCCCGCGCCAAATATCCGCTGAAATACTATGTGGATCTCGCGCGCGATCTCGAGAAGGCCGGGTGCCATATTCTCGGCATCAAGGACATGGCGGGCCTGCTGAAGCCTGCCGCCGCACGCCTGCTGGTGAAGACCCTGAAGGAAGAAATCGGCCTGCCGATCCATTTCCACACGCATGACACTTCCGGCATCGGCGCGGCCTCGATCCTCGCGGCGGTGGAAGCGGGTGTCGATGCCGTGGATTGCGCGATGGATGCGATGAGCGGCACGACTTCGCAGGTCTGCCTCGGCTCGATCGTGGAAGCCCTCGCGATGACCACGCGCGGCACGGGGCTCGACCCCGAGGCCATCCGCCAGATCTCATTCTACTGGGAGGCCGTCCGCAACCAGTATGCTGCCTTCGAGAGCGACCTGAAATGCGGCGCTTCGGAAGTCTATCTCCACGAGATGCCTGGTGGGCAATTCACGAACCTGAAAGAGCAGGCCCGCAGCCTCGGTCTGGAAACGCGCTGGCACGAGGTCGCCAAGGCCTATCGGGCCGCGAATGACCTCTTCGGTGATATCGTGAAGGTCACGCCCTCCTCGAAGGTCGTGGGCGATCTCGCGCTGATGATGGTGAGCCAGGGCCTTTCGGCGCAGGATATCCTCGATCCGCAGCGCGAGGTGGCCTTCCCGGCTTCGGCCATCGAGATGCTGCGCGGTGATCTGGGACAGCCGCCGGGCGGTTGGCCCGCGGCGCTGCAGAAGAAGGCGCTGAAGGGCGAGAAGCCCATCACCGCGCGGCCCGGCTCGCTGATCGAACCCGTGGATCTCGACGCCCGCAAGCTGGAGATCGAGAAGAAACTGGGGCGGCTGATCACCGACGAGGAACTCGCCTCCGCGCTGATGTATCCGAAGGTCTTCGCGGATTTCGCGGTCGTCGCCGAGAAATACGGCCCGGTTTCCGTGCTGCCGACGCCCGTTTTCTTCTACGGCATGCAGCCCGGCGACGAGATCACGCTGGAAATCGAGCGCGGCAAGGCGATCGTTATCCGGTTGCAGACCCTCGGTGCCACCGATGACGATGGCAATGTGAAGGTGTTCTTCGAACTCAACGGCCAGCCGCGCATCATCAAGGTGCCCAACCGCGCCATGGCCGGCCGCGTCGTCACGCGGCGCAAGGCGGAGGAAGGCAACACGAAGCACGTGGCCGCGCCCATGCCGGGCTCGGTTTCGTCCATCGCCGTGGCCGAGGGCCAGCCGGTGAAGGCGGGCGACGTGCTGCTGACCCTTGAAGCCATGAAGATGGAAACCGCGATACACGCCGCGCAGGATTGCATCATTGGCGAGATCGCGGTCAAACCCGGCGCGCAGGTGGATGCGAAGGACCTGCTCATCGTGCTCGGCTGAGATGTCTTTTCCGGTTGACATCCCGGCCTGAAACCGGTCCCTCCGTCAGGGAGAGGGCGGAAGGGGCGAAGGTGGAATGGCCATCGTGGCGCGAGGTTTGGCGGCGGATCTGGGCCGGCGCGAGGCGGAGGGTCGTCCAGTGCGGGTCGCGGTCATCGGCTGCGGCGAGATGGGCACCGATCTCGTGACGCAGATCGCGCGGATGAAGGGCATCCGTGTCGCGGGCATTGCCGATCGGCGTGGCACCAACGCCATCGAGGCCATCCGTATCGCGCGCCTTCCGGCGGAAATGGCCGCGCCCGTGGAGGGCCTTCCCGCGCTTGACGCTGCGATCGAGGCTGGCCGCATCGGAATCGTGGATGATGCGCATCTCCTGCTGCGCTCCGGCCAGATCGATGTGGTGATCGACGCGACGGGGCGCCCCACGGCCGGCGCCGAGATCGGGCTCGCCACCATTCGCGCCGGCAAGCATCTGGTGATGATGAATGTCGAGGCCGATGTGACGATCGGGCCTTACCTGCGCCGTGAGGCGGATAAAGCCGGCCTCGTCTACACCATCGGCGCGGGCGACGAGCCCACGGCCACGATGGAACTCATCGAGTTCTGCACGGCCCTGGGCTTCCCCATCATCGCGGCGGGCAAGGGCAAGAACAACGCCTTCAACCCCTATGCCGTGCCGGATGATTATCGCGCCGAGGCCGAACGGCGGAACATGAACCCGCGCATGCTCGTGGAATTCGTGGATGGATCGAAGACCATGGTGGAAATGGCGACCATCGCCAATGCCACCGGCCTCCTGATCGACAAGCCGGGCATGCACGGCCCGATGGCGACGCTGGAGACCCTCGCGGATGTGTTCCGGCCCGTCGGCGAAGGCGGCATCCTCACCCGCAAGGGCGTGGTGGATTTCACGCTCGGCAAGGGTGTCGCGCCGGGCGTCTTCGTGGTGGTGGAACTCGATCACCCGCGGCTCTGCGAGCGCATGCACGACCTGAAGATGGGCGGCGAGGGGCCCTATTATTCCTTCTACCGCCCGCACCATCTCACGAGCCTCGAAGTGCCGCTTTCGGCCGCGCGCGCGGTGATCCACGGCATGGCGGACATGGTGCCGCTCGACCGGCCTATCGTCGAAGTCTGCGCGCTGGCCAAGCGCGACCTCAAGCCCGGCGATCGGCTCGATGCCATCGGCGAGACCTGCTACCGCTCCTATGCCGTGATGGCGGAGGAAGCACGCGCCCTGCGCGCCTGGCCCGTGGGTCTGCTCGACAAGGGTGTCGTCACCGCGCCCATCGCGAAGGATAGCCTGATCACGCGGGATGCGGTCGAGATTGACCGGGATACAACCCTCGCCCGGTTGCGGCGCGACATGGAAATCAGCCTCTGGGAGGCGACGGCATGACGTTCCTGCCGCCAGGCGTGGATGCCTTCACCGCCACGCTGCTGATCGTGATTTCCTTCTTCACCTCGGCCCTCACCGCCGCTTTCGGCATTGGTGGCGGCGTTGCGATGCTCGGCGCGCTGGCGGGCACCGTGCCGCCGGCCGTTATCCTGGCGGTGCATGGCCTCGTGCAACTGGGCTCGAACATGGGTCGCGCCTTCATCCAGAAGGATCATGCGAACTGGCGCCTGTTCTGGCTCTTCATGGTCGGCGCGGTGATCGGCGTGGCGCTGGGCGCCTGGCTGTTCCGCGCGATGCCCGAGCACGTGCTGCTGGCGATGCTCGGCTTGTTCATTCTCGTCATGGTCTGGGTGCCGAAGCCCCGCATTCCGGGGCTGGATCGCGCCGGCATGGTGCTCGGCGGCGGCATTTCCTCGGTTCTCACGATGTTCGTGGGCGCGACGGGCCCGTTCATCCAGTCGCTGCTCCTGCCGCTCGGGCTGGACCGCAGGCAGATCGTCGCCACGCAGGCCGTGATGATGACCGCCCAGCACACCTTGAAGGTCGTGGCCTTTGGCTTCATCGGCATTGCGCTCGTGCCATGGCTGCCGCTGATCGCCGCCATGGTGGTCTCGGGCTTCATCGGCACGGTCATGGGCACGAAGCTGCTGGACCGCATGTCCGAGCGCTTCTTCCAGATCATGCTGAAGATCGTGCTCACGATTGTCGCGCTCGACCTTCTGCGCCGTGCCGCGGGGATCACGATCCCCGGCCAGTGAGGATCAGGTCTCCTCGCTGCCCTTCACTTCCGCTGCGCGCGGCATCTTCATGATGGAATAGCCGCTAGCGACGTAATGGATCTCGCCCGTCACGCCGCCCGAGAGCGTGGAGAGCAGGTAGAGCGCCGAACCGCCGAGTTCTTCCAGCGTGATCGGGCGCCCCAGGGGCGAATGCTTCGTCTGCCAGGCATAGGTGAAACGCGCGTCCGTGATGCCCGCCCCGGCCAGCGTGCGCACGGGGCCGGCGGAAATCGCGTTCACGCGGATGTCCTCGCGGCCGAAATCCGCGGCGAGATAGCGCACGGAGCTTTCAAGCGCGGCTTTCGCCACGCCCATCACGTTGTAGTTCGGCGACACGCGGTTGGCACCACCATAGGTCAGCGTGAGGAGCGAGCCGCCATCGGGCATCATCGCGGCGGCGCGCTTCGCGATTTCCGTGAAGGAGAAGCAGGAGATCACCATGGTGCGGGTGAAGTTCTCGCGCGTGGTATCCGCATAGCGGCCCTTCAGCTCGTTCTTGTCCGAGAAGCCGATGGCATGGACGACAAAATCGAGCTTGCCCCAGACGCGCTGGAGTTCGGCAAACACCGCATCAACCGAGGCGAGATCCTCGACATCGCAAGGCAGCACGAGGTTGGAGCCCACGCTCTCCGCCAGCGGCTTCACGCGCTTGCCGAGCGCCTCGCCCTGATAGGTGAAGGCGAGCTCCGCGCCGTGGGCCGCGAGCATCTGCGCGATCCCCCAGGCGATCGAATTCTGGTTCGCGACGCCCATGATGAGGCCGCGCTTGTTGTGCATCAAACCCTGCATGAAATTCCACCAAAACTTAGCCCGAACGGGCGCCCGAGCTTATGCGAGGGAACGAAGGCCCGCCGGGCCTTCAAGGAGTCACGCCTCCGGGTGTTTCAGCACGATCGTGGCGTTGGTGCCGCCGAAGCCGAAGGAATTGCTCATCACATGGCCGATCTTCGCGCCATCCACGCGGCTTCTCAGGATGTTCATGTCGGCCATGGCGGGGTCGATTTCCTGAATATGCGCGCTCTCGCAGAGGAAGCCGTTCTGCATCATGATGAGCGAGTAGATCGCTTCCTGCACGCCCGTCGCGCCCAGAGAATGGCCCGTGAGCGACTTGGTGGCCGAGATCGGGATGCTCGTGGCCTTTGCGCCGAACACTTCCCGCACGGCCTCGATTTCCTTGATGTCGCCCACCGGCGTCGAGGTGCCGTGCGGATTGATATAGTCGATCGGGCCCTTCACGGTGGCGAGCGCCTGCCGCATGCAGCGCACCGCCCCTTCGCCCGAGGGGGCGACCATGTCGTAGCCGTCGCTCGTGGCGCCATAGCCCACGATCTCGGCGAGGATCCTGGCGCCGCGCGCCTTCGCCATCTCGTATTCCTCGAGCACGACGACGCCCGCGCCGCCGGCGATCACGAAGCCGTCGCGGTTCTTGTCATAGGCGCGGGAAGCAGTGGAATCGTTGTAGCTCGTCGACATCGCGCCCATCGCGTCGAAGAGCACGGAAAGGGACCAGTCGAGCTCCTCGCAGCCGCCGGCGAAAATGCGATCCTGCTTGCCCCACTGGATGAGCTCGTAGGCATTGCCGATACAATGGTTCGAGGTCGCGCAGGCCGAGGAGATGGAATAGTTCACGCCCTTGATCTTGAACCAGGTCGCGAGCGTGGCGGAAGCGGTGGAGGACATGCCCTTCGGCACCGCGAAGGGGCCGACGCGCTTCGAGTTTCCGCTCTCGCGCGCCTTATCCACCGCCTCGATGAGCGCGACGGTGGACGGCCCGCCGGAGCCCATCACGATGCCCGTGCGCTCGTTGGAAATCTCGCTCTCCTCAAGCCCCGCATGGCGGATCGCCTGGTCCATCGCGATGTGATTCCAGGCCGTGCCGCCGCCATGAAAGCGCATGGCGCGGCGGTCGAGAATGGTCGAGGGGTCGAGGGTGGGCTTGCCGTAGACGCGGCTGCGGAAGCCATGCTCCTCGAACGAAGGCGAATAGGTGATGCCCGATTTCGCCTCGTAAAGCGAGGTGGTCACCTCCTGAACATCATTGCCGATCGACGAGACGATGCCCATTCCGGTCACGACGACGCGCCTCATGGCTTCGCGCTCCATGCCTGATTTCGTTGGCCTCGACATGGACCGGGAAGCGCCCCGGTGCAAGGAGAATGTGCGTGAAGAAGCCTTCCGGCCGGCTTCACGTGGGCTGGAAAAGCCCCACGCGCATGTCGGTGGTGGTGTAGATGCGCCTGCCATCGGCTTCGAGCCAGCCATCGGCGATCCCGAGCACCAGCTTGCCCTTGAAGACGCGCTTCACATCCACGCCGTAGACCACTTTCTTCACGCTCGGCAGCACCTGATCAGCGAATTTCACCTCGCCCACGCCCAAGGCGCGGCCCTTGCCCGGCAGGCCGAGCCAGCCGAGGAAGAAGCCCGTGAGCTGCCAGAGCGCATCGAGGCCGAGGCAGCCCGGCATCACCGGATCGCCCTTGAAATGGCAAGGG
>NZ_JBJTDY010000181.1:0-19918 GCF_046092605.1 Rhabdaerophilum sp.
GATGGCATCCACCCCAATCCTGCCGGCGTGCGCGTGATTGTCGAGCGCATCCTGCCGACGGTCGAGGCTTTCCTGAAAACGCTAGCGAAGGCGTGAGTTCTTGTCAGCCTCCATTCAGGCGACCACAAGCAGAGAAAAAGACGGCCAAGCGAAGAAGGAAGCGCGCATGTCGAAACTCGATCTCTGGAAAGATCCCTGGCCGCTCGATGAGAAGCAGTGCCCCTGCGATGTGCATTTCACGCGCTACCTCGCCGCGCATGGCCTTGAGAACCAGCGGATCTTCCATTTCGGCACGGGCGATCACCATCATGTCGGGCTGCAGGCGCCGGCGGGCGGCCATTCCGTGCTCGGCATCACCGCGACAGAGGCCGAGTATTCCAGCTATATCCGCCTCGTGGTCGAGAATCCCGTGCTGGGCAAGCACTACAAGGTGCTGTTCTCGGATATCTACCAGACCAATCTCGCGCTTCTGCCCGAATTCGACATCGCGACCCTGTTTCATGTCGGCGAGTTCTGGTCCGCGAATAACGCTCCCTTCGCGAGCCTCGATGATGCGGGCCTGATCGAGGGCATGGCCGGCAAGCTCGCATCCGGCGGGCTGCTGATCTTCTATACCGGCTCCTTCGCCTATGATGTCGCGGAGCGGCTCATCCCTCCCCTTGCCCGCCGTGCGGGGCTCCTCGAAGAGCCGCGTTTCGAGACCCTCCGGGTGTTTCGGAAAACCTGATCATCGCCTGTGGATGGCCATAGAAAAAGAATGCAGGAAATTCACGCGATCTTGCTAGCCTGAACCTGTCAGCGTGATTCGGGGGAGGGTGCCATGCCAAGGCTCTTCATCGGTCTCGAAGTGCCGGAGAGCATCTCGACAAGGCTCTCCCTGCTCCGTGCCGGCTTGCCCGGCGCGCGCTGGGTTGATCCTTCCGATTATCACGTCACGCTCCGCTTCATCGGCGATATCGATCGCCGCCTCGCCAACGAGGTCGATGAGGAACTGGCGGATCTTTACGGCGAGCCGGTCCGCGTGCGCCTCACCGGTCTTGGCGTGTTTGGCGGGGACAAGCCGCACACGCTTTATGCCGCGATCGAGCCCTCGCGTCCCCTGGTGGGACTGCAGGCCGATAGCGAGCGGCGCCTGAGGCGGCTTGGCCTCCCGCCGGAGCAGCGAAAATTCGTGCCGCACATCACGCTCGCGCGGTTGCGCGGCGCTTCCACGCTGGATCTCGCGGATTATCTCTCGGCCCATGGGCATATGGCCGGGGTGGAATTCATCGCGGACCAGTTTGCTTTGTTCTCGGCCCGCGACCTGGTCGGCGGCGGGCCCTATATCGTGGAAGCGGCCTATCCGCTGCACTGAAGAGGCATTTCATGACCAGAACCCTTGCTCCTGCGGCCCGCAAGGCCGCGCTCGAAACCCTGCCGCGCTGGAATTATGATGAGGCGCGCGAAGCAATCTCGCGACGGTTCAGCTTCGAGGATTTCGTGGAGGCCTTCGGTTTCATGAGCCAGGTGGCGCTTGAAGCGGAGAAGATGAATCATCACCCGGAATGGACGAATGTCTATCGGCACGTCGATATTCGCCTGACCACGCATGATGCAGGTGGGTTGACCGAACTCGATCTCGCCCTGGCCCGTGCCATCGAGCGGATTGCCGCACGCCGGGACGAATGAACTCCGGAAAGGGCCGGGCGCAGCAGGAGACCATCGACCGCCCGCAGGCTTGAGGGGAGGCGGCCTCTCCTCCCCGCCCGGTTATTCAAGGATACCGGAAGTGTTACTTCGGCGCCATGCGAATCGCACCATCGAGGCGGATGCCCGTGCCGTTCAGCATATCGTTTCGGCAGATGCTTTCCACCAGTGCCGCATATTCCGCCGGATGGCCCAGCCGCTGCGGGAAGGGCACGGCGGCGGCGAGCGTCTTGCGGTATTCCTCGGAGATCTGGTCGAACATCGGGGTGTGGAAGATGCCCGGAAGGATGCTGGCGACGCGGATGCCATGGCCGGAAAGATCGCGCGCGACCGGCAGGGTGAGGGCCAGCACGCCTCCCTTCGAGGCGGAACAGGCGGCCTGGCCGATCTGGCCATCCTCCGCCGCGACCGATGACGTGTTGACGATCACCCCGCGCCCGCCATCCGGCGTGATTGGATCGAGGCCAGCCATGGCGACCGAGCATTTCGCGATCATCCGGTAGGAGCCGATGAGGTTGATGCCGATGACCCTGGCGAAGGTTCCGAGATCATGGGCCTTGAGCGCGCCGGTTTCGCGATCCTTCGAGACCGTGCGCTGCCCCGCGACGATGCCCGCGCAATTCACCAGAATGCGCTCCACGCCATGCCTGGCGCGCGCGGCGGCGAGGGCGGCATCGACCGAATCATCGCTCGTGACATCGCAGATATGGAAAAAGCCGCCGATTTCCCCCGCCACGCGGTTTCCCCGCTCGGTATTGAGGTCCAGCAGCGTTACCTTCACGCCGAAGCTCGCGAGATGCCGGGCGGTGGCCTCGCCAAGGCCGGATGCGCCGCCCGTGACAAGGGCGGCGATGGTGGAATCGAGCTTCATGTCCGTCTCTCCCTGAGGTTTCCACCAGCGGTAGCGGCTTGTGGTATACCATGCAACCCCGCCAGAGGGCGGATATGCGGGTTCGACTTGAACTTGCCGCAATCGCCCGCAAAATCGCACATCGTCACCGGAGGTTTTCAAGCATGAGCGTCGAATGGCGTGAACCGATGAGCAAGGCCGAGATGCAGGCGATGCGTCGCGCCGCGCGTGACGAGGCGGGCATTCTGGCCGAGGTTCTGGCGATGTTGCGCAAGCTTGCGCGCGCGCTGCCTTTCGCGGAGGATGCGCTCGCGGCCCATCTCTGCGTGCGCGATCCCGCCACGAGCCGCCGCGTCAAGCTCATCCTGCTTGCGGCCCTGGCTTATCTCGTCATGCCGATCGACGGCATCCCGGATTTCCTGCCGCTGCTCGGCTTCGGGGATGATGCCGCGGTGATCGCGGCGGCGATCGCCGCCGTGCGCGGTGCCATCACGCCCGAACATCGGGCACAGGCGCGGGCCATGCTGGACGAAGCGCAATACAAGGATTGAGCCCAAGAGCATTTTTCGATCCATGGGATGCCGGTGGGTCGAAGAAAATGCGTGAAATAATCAGAAATCAGAGCGGCCGGCCTGGTTCAATCAGATCGGCTTCGCTCTAGCTCTGGGTGCCGGCGGAGAACGCGGCGCCCAGCACCTCGCCAGGCGTCTCGAGGCTGCCAGCCTGCAACACCAGCGCGAAGGCATCGGCCTCGACAAGGCTCAGCATGTCCGGCGTGATCGCAACCGTCGCATTCCCGCTTGGGGCCGCACCGAGATCGACGAGATCACGCACGACATTCGCATAGGTGATGGTTCTGCCCATGTTCTCGCCGCGGCGGATTTCCACCGACTGACGCAGGCTGACGGGCATAAGAATGACGCGCGCAGGGATTGCGCCGGCGCGGGAAATGGAAGCCTTCCAGCCGGCACCGGCCTTCGTCAGCGTGACGCTTGCGAGTTCCGCGCTGTTGCCTGGAGAGCGCTGCAAGCGCGTGAGCGCCGACAAATCCGAGCCCACGCAATGGGCGCGGCCATTCACGATGGCCTGCGGGGTATAGACGCGTTTGTTGGCGACGCCCGCGGCATAAGCCTTGTGGCGCCGAGTGAAGGCCGGCTTCGCCAGCGTGTCCTTCCAGCCGAGATAATCCCAGATCTCGGTCGCGAATGTCAGCGGCAGAAAGCCCGGTTCTCTCGCGAGCCGGAGCATCAGTGCATCCGCTGCCGGGCAGGAGGAGCAGCCCTGCGAGGTGAAGAGTTCGATGAGCGTGATACGCTCCGAAACTGCGACCTGCGCGCGGGCCATGCCCGGCAACAGGCAAGCCGCAAGCATTCCGCGACCGAAGGCGCGGCGGCTGAGGCAGAAGGGGAGATCGAAGGTCGTCATCGAAAAAATCTAAAGCAGGTTTAAACGGCACATGCGAATCACAAGCCGGTGTATTTTTGGTGCTTTCTGACAAGAAAGCCGCCGGAGAGGGTTCCGGCGGCTGGTTCTTGCGATCGACGGCAGCACTCACGCCGCGAGCTGGCGCAGCACGTAATGCAGAATGCCGCCGTTGCGATAGTATTCGAGCTCATCGAGCGTGTTGATGCGGCAATCGAGCGGAAGGTCGAAGCTGGTGCCGTCGGCGCGCGTCACTTTCGCCACCACCTTCTGGCGCGGCTGGATGGTCGCGAGGCCGGGGATATCGACGATTTCGTCGCCCTTCAGCCCCAGGCTCTGCCAGGTCACGCCTTCCTCGAAGGTGAACGGCACAATGCCCATGCCCACGAGGTTCGAGCGATGGATGCGCTCGAAAGACTGCGCCACCACGGCCTTCACGCCGAGAAGCGCGGTGCCCTTGGCCGCCCAGTCACGCGAGGAGCCGTTGCCGTATTCCACACCCGCGAAGACCACGAGCGGAACGCCTTCGGCCTCATAACGCATCGCGGCGTCGTAGATGAACATCTTCTCCTTCGACGGCTGGTGGATGGCGTAGCCACCTTCCGGCGTGTTGCCGGCATCATCCTTCACCGCGAAGTTCCTGATGCGGATATTGGCGAAGGTGCCGCGCATCATCACTTCATGGTTGCCGCGGCGGGTGCCGTACTGGTTGAAATCCGCCGGTCGCACCTGGCGCTCGAGCAGATAGGCCCCAGCCGGCGAGGCCGCCTTGATCGAACCGGCCGGGGAGATGTGGTCGGTCGTGATCTTGTCGCCGAAGAGGGCGAGAATGCGCGCACCCTTGATGTCGGTGATCGGCTTCGGCGTCTTCGACATGCCGGCGAAATAAGGCGGGTTCTGCACATAGGTCGAGCCGGAATTCCAGGCATAGGTGAGGCCCGAGGAGGCCTTCACGCCCTGCCAGCGCTTGTCGCCCTTGAAGACGTCGGCATATTTCGACGAGAAAAGGTCGCGAGTCACATACTTGCCGATGAATTCCTGGATCTCCTTCGAGGAGGGCCAGATATCCTTGAGGTAGACGGGCTTGCCGTCCGAACCCTCGCCGAGCGGCTCCTTCGTGAGGTCCTTCGTCACCGAGCCGGCCAGCGCATAGGCGACGACCAGCGGGGGCGAGGCGAGGTAATTCGCCTGCACATCCGGCGAGACGCGGCCTTCGAAGTTGCGGTTGCCCGAGAGCACGGCCGCCGCGATCATGTTGTTGTCGTTGATCGCCTTCGAGATCTCCGCCGGCAATGGGCCCGAATTGCCGATGCAGGTGGTGCAGCCAAACCCCACGAGGTTGAAACCGAGGGCATCGAGATCCTTCTGGAGCCCGGCCTTCTCGAGATACTCGGCCACCACCTGCGAGCCCGGCGCGAGCGAGGTTTTCACCCACGGTTTCGTAGAGAGGCCCCTGGCCAAAGCGTTGCGGGCGAGCAGGCCCGCCGCGATCAGCACGCTCGGGTTCGAGGTGTTCGTGCAGGAGGTGATCGCCGCGATCACCACGTCACCGTGGCTGAGCGAGAAGTTCCGGCCATCGACCGGAGCCTTGCGCGCCTCGTCGCCGCCCTTCTTGTATTCGCTGACCAGCGCGGTGGAGAAACCCGCAGCCACGTCCGACAATGCGATGCGGCCCTCGGGGCGTTTCGGGCCGGCGAGCGAAGGCAGGACGGTCGAAAGTTCGAGGCTGAGCGTGTCGGTGAAGACCGGGGTGGCAGCGCCCTTCTCGCGGAACAGGCCCTGCGCCTTGCAATAGGCTTCGGTGAGCGCGATGCGATGCTTCTCGCGGCCTGTCATGTTGAGGTAGTTGATGGTCTCGCTGTCACAGGGGAAGAAGCCGCAGGTCGCGCCATATTCCGGGCCCATATTGGCGATGGTCGCGCGGTCCGCGAGGCTGAGATGGTCGAGGCCGGGGCCGTAGAACTCGACAAACTTGTTCACCACGCCCTTCTTGCGCAGCATCTGCGTGACGGTGAGAACGAGGTCGGTCGCGGTGACGCCCTCGTTCAGCTTGCCCGTCAGTTCGAAGCCGACGACTTCCGGCAGCAGCATGGATTGCGGCTGGCCGAGCATGGCGGCTTCCGCTTCGATGCCGCCCACGCCCCAGCCGAGAACCGCGAGGCCGTTCACCATGGTGGTATGGCTATCGGTGCCGACAACGGTATCGGGATAGGCATGGATCGAGCCATCCGGCTGGCGCGCGGTCCAGACGGTCTGCGCGAGATATTCGGTGTTGACCTGATGGCAGATTCCGGTGCCCGGCGGCACGACGCGGAAATTCGCGAAAGCGCCCTGGCCCCATTTGAGGAAGTTGTAGCGCTCCTCGTTGCGCTCGTATTCGAGCTCGACGTTGCGATCGAGCGACTTCGCCGAGCCGAATTCATCCACGATGACCGAGTGATCGATCACGAGATCCACCGGCACCAGCGGGTTGATCTTGTTCGGGTCGCCGCCGAGCTCGACCATGCCGTCGCGCATCGCCGCGAGGTCCACCACCGCCGGAACGCCGGTGAAGTCCTGCATCAGCACGCGGGCCGGGCGGAAGCCGATCTCGGCCTCTTCCTTGCCCTTGTTGACGAGCCACTTCGAGACATTCTCGATGTCAGCCCTGGTGACGGTGCGATTATCCTCGTGGCGAAGCAGGTTCTCCAGCAGCACCTTCATGGAATAGGGGAGCTGCGAGATGCCCGCGAGGCCATTTTTTTCGGCCTCGGGAAGCGAGAAATAGACATAGGTCTTGCCATCGACGTTAAGTTCTTTGCGGCATTGGAAGCTGTCGAGCGACATCGGGAGTCCTTGAGGTCAGAATCCAGGGTCAAAAAATCCGTGAACGGACGCAGGCGGGGTGGCCGGGGGAGCCGTTACAGCCTCGAACCGGCGGGATTGGACCTCCGGGCCGAGCGCGGCAGACCGGGTTCTCCGGCGCCGCGTGCGCCGCTCCGGGAGTGCCCGGACCCCGCGTCTTTGACCGGACGCGCGGCGCAACCGGGCCGGTCTATAGATCATTTCCAAAAAGACCGCTACACGGACGATGGTTTGAGACCGGCCTGCTTTGCCGCATATCAACATTGCGGGCCATTCCGGGGGGATTATTGACCGCCTTTCCCTGCCTTCGTCTGGTTGCGTCGGGCCTCGCCGTGCGGCGCGGGCCCCGCTTCCTGTTTCGCGGGCTCGACATTACCCTCGCGCCCGGCCAGGTGATGCAGCTTACCGGCCCGAATGGCAGCGGAAAATCGACGCTCATTCGTCTGCTCGCGGGTTTTTCGCCGCCCGATGCCGGGACGGTGAGGCTCGAAGGCGCGGGCGAGGAGGAAACCGGCTCGTTCCTCCATTATTTCGGCCATCGCGAGGGCCTGCGCCCGGCACTGACCGCGCGCGAGAACCTCGCCTTTCTCTCCGGGCTTCTCGGCGGCGATGAAGCGCGCATCCCCGATGCCCTCGGCAAGCTGGGTGTCGCGCGCCTCATCGATCTGCCCGTCCGCGTGCTTTCAGAAGGGCAGCGGCGGCGCGTGGCCCTCGCGCGATTGCTGGTGATCGAACGCCCGGTCTGGCTGCTCGATGAGCCGCTCGCCTCGCTCGATATCGAGGCGGTCGCGACCGTTTCCGGCCTCATCGGGGAGCATGCCAGGGCGGGTGGCTCGGCGCTCGTCGCCACGCATCAGCCGCTCGCCGCCACCAACGCGACGCTCGATCTCGCGGGGCGCCGGGAGAACGCAGCATGAGCGCCTTCTCGGCCGTCATCGAGCGCGACCTGCGCCTCGCCCGCCGGGCTGGTGCGGGCGCGAGCCTCGGGCTGATGTTCTTCCTCGTGCTCATCGCGATCGTGCCCTTTGCGATCGGGGCAGACCAGAAGCTGATCTCGCGGCTTGCACCGGCGCTCCTCTGGATCGCGGCGCTTCTCGCGACATTGCTGGGGCTCGACCGGCTGTTTCAGGCCGACGAGGAGGATGGCGCGCTCGACCAGTTCCTGCTCTCCGGCGGCTCGCTCACAATGCTGGTTCTGGCCAAGGCGCTGGCACATTGGCTGGTCACCGGCCTGCCGCTCAGCCTCGCGGCGCCCGTGCTGGGTTTGATGCTCGCCATCGAACCGCAGGCGATGCTGCCGCTCGCGCTGTCACTCCTCGTGGGCACGCCCGCGCTCACGCTCATCGGGCTTGTGGGCGCGGCACTCACGGTCAGCCTCAATCGCGGCGGATTGCTGCTGTCGCTTCTGGTGGTGCCGACCGCGATCCCCACGCTGATCTTCGGTGTGGGGGTGGCGAAGGCTGCGGCAGAGGGTCGCGACTTTGCCATGCCCTTGACCGTTTTGTGCGGCACGACACTTTTCGCGCTGGCCATTTCGCCCGTTGCGGCCGCCCTTGCGCTCCGTCAAGCGCGGGGGTGACGTGAATTGCGCGCGATTGCCGGTGCAGATAAGGGAGAACCATGACCGACCAGACATCCGGGTCCCTGCTGCGCCTCGCCAATCCGGCCGTGTTCAATCGGCTGGCGGACCGGCTGATCGGCCCCTTCGCGGTGCTGACGGCATTGCTGTTCGTGTGGGGGCTTTACGGCGCGTTCTTCGTGGCCCCGCCCGATTACCAGCAGGGCGAGACGATCCGCATCATGTTCATCCACGTCCCATCGGCCTGGATGGCGATGTTCGTCTATGCCGGGATGAGCCTTTCCGCGCTGGGCACGCTGATCTGGCGTCACCCGATGGCGGATGTCGCGCAGAAATGCGCCGCCCCGCTCGGTGCGGGCTTCACGTTGCTCTGCCTCGTCACGGGCTCGCTCTGGGGCAAGCCGATGTGGGGCACCTGGTGGGAATGGGATGCGCGGATGACCTCCGTGCTGGTGATGTTCCTGATCTACATTGGCGTCATCGCGCTCCAGCAGGCGATCGAGGAGCCCAATCGCGCAGGCCGCGCCGTGGCGATCCTCACGCTGGTGGGCGCAGTGAACCTGCCGATCATCAAGTTCTCGGTCGATTGGTGGTCGACGCTCCACCAGCCGGCCTCGGTCTTCCGCATGGACGGCCCGACGATCCACGGCTCCATGCTCGGGCCGCTCTACATCATGGCGATTGCCTTCCTTGTGCTCTACCTCACGCTGCTGATGCTCTTCATGCGCGCGGAGGTGATGAACCGCCGGGCCGAACGGCTCGAACTTCTCGCAGCCGAGGCGGAGTGATGGCGGGACAGTATTTCGGCTTCATCGCCGGCTCCTATGCGGCGGCCATCCTCGTGCTCGGCGCGATGATCGGTGGCGCGATCCTCAGCTATCGCAGCGCGAAGGCGCGGCTCGCGCGCGTCGAGGGCTTGCGCGACACCAAGAAAGCCGGGCGATGAGCGATGCCACGCGTCCTGCCCGCCGCTGGGTGCTGTTCCTGCCGCTCGTCATCTTTGCGGGTCTGGTGCTGCTGTTCCTGTTCCGGCTCTTCGCAGGCGATCCATCGAAGCTTCCTTCCGCGCTGATCGGCAAGCCTGCTCCGGCGCTGACCCTTCAGCCCGTGGAAGGCCTGATGCATGAGGGCAAGCCCATTCCCGGCTTCGGCCCGGCGGATCTCGCCACGGGCAAGCCCGTGCTGGTGAATGTCTTCGCAAGCTGGTGCCCGCCCTGCCATCAGGAGCATCCGTTCCTGATGGATCTCGCCAAGGCCGGGCGCATCGGGATGATCGGACTCAATTACAAGGACAAGCCGGAGAATGCCCGGCGCTTCCTCGGGCGGCTCGGCAATCCCTATGCCCGCGTGGGCGTCGATCCCGATGGCCGCAACGCCATCGAATGGGGGGTCTATGGCGTTCCGGAGACCTTCCTCGTCGATGGCAGGGGCATCATCGTTTTCAAGCATGTCGGGCCGCTGACGCCGGAGATCATCCGCGACCGGCTGGAACCGGCGATCCAGGCTGCAGGCGGCTGATCGCTGTCACTTTCCTGGATCGAACCCGTGGCGCATCATCACGCGGAGCATGGCGCGGAAAAGTGGGAACCGGTTTTCCGGTCCGCCATGCGATCCACCATCAATGCCGATGATCACTTTCCTGGGTCGAACCCGTGGCGCATCATCATCGGCGTCTGCGCCAGCGCGAAGCCCATGGTGAGCGGCATGACGCCCCAGACCTTGAAGGCCACCCAGAAATCGGTGGTCTGCGTGCGCCACACCACTTCATTGATGACCGCCAGCACGAAGAAGAACACACCCCAGCGGAAGGTGAGCTTCTTCCAGCCCTCGTCATCGAGCTGGAACACGCTGTCGAGCACGTAAGGCAGCAAGGGCCTGCCGAAGGCGAGACCGCCGAGAAGCACCGTGCCGAACAGCGAATTCACGATGGTCGGCTTCAGCTTGATGAAGAGATCGTCGTGCAAGGCCAGCGTCAGCCCGCCGAAGACCAGAACCACCGCACCAGAAACCAGCGGCATGATCGGCAGCCGGCGATAGAGCAGCCAGGTGGCGATCAGGGATGCCAGCATCCCCGCCATGAAGACGGCGGTGGCGATGAGGATCGGCGACTTGTCACCGCTCACGATGCCCTGCCCGAAGAGGGCGCCGATGACAGGCTTGAACCAGTCCGGCTTCGAGTTGGCCGCGAAGAAGAGCACGAGCGGCCCCATTTCGAGCAGCAGCTTGGTGAGGCCGTTCTCGGCACGCTGCGGGGTGTTTGGCTCGGTCATCATTCCATCCGTCATCGTTCTTCGATCGCTTTTTCTTCCCGCGAACCGGCTCCCGCTT
Organism: Rhabdaerophilum sp.; assembly: GCF_046092605.1. Taxonomy (NCBI): domain Bacteria; kingdom Pseudomonadati; phylum Pseudomonadota; class Alphaproteobacteria; order Hyphomicrobiales; family Rhabdaerophilaceae; genus Rhabdaerophilum; species Rhabdaerophilum sp. The sequence continues at coordinate 10,710 of NZ_JBJTDY010000181.1, forward strand.
CGCTTGAAAATGCGATTGCTCGGGGCTGGACCCCATGCATCCCTGCCCTTACACCTCCAGTGGCAAGCCGCAAAGGTCCAGGCCATCCCGGAAGGTTTTCCATGTCCTCCATGCCCGTTCCCGTTCTCGAGCCGCGCGTGAGCCTCGCCATCATGGGGGAGGAGGAGCGCTTTCCCGTGCGCCGCGGCTTCTGCATCGGCCGGAATTATGCCGCCCATGCCCGCGAGATGGGCTTCGATCCGGATCGCGAGCCGCCCTTTTTCTTTCTGAAGATGGCGGAAGCGATCTTTCCGGTCGAGGGGGGCATGGAAACTCCGCTTCCCTATCCGCCGGGAACGTCGGATTACCATCATGAGGTGGAGCTTGTGGTGGCGCTTGGCAAGGGCGGCAGGAACATCTCCGAAGACAAGGCGATGGACCATGTCTTCGGTTATGCCGTGGGCCTCGACATGACCCGCCGCGACCTGCAGGCCGAGGCGAAGAAGCTCGGACGCCCGTGGGAGATCGGCAAGAGCGCGGATGCCTCCGGCCCGGTCGGGCCGATCACCCGCGCGGGCGCGACGGGTTTCTCGCTCAAGGGGCGCATCACGCTCTCGACCGATGGCGTGACGAAGCAGGATGCCACGCTTGCCGCGATGATCTGGTCGATTCCCGAGCAGATCGCGATCCTCTCGCAATTCTTCGAGCTCAAGGCGGGCGATCTCATCTTCACGGGCACGCCCGAAGGCGTGAGCGCCGTGACGCGTGGTCAGGTGATGTTGGGCGCGGTGGAGGGCCTCGAGCCCATCCGGCTGAAGGTGGTCTGAAAAGCATTTTCAAGCGAAGCATGCCCCTGCCAAGGCGGGGGTGGCTCCCGTTTCGCGAGAAGAAAATGCGTCAGATCACAATAGTTCTACGCCTCCTCCAGCCCCGCGATGGCGCGGGCGAAATCCTTCGCGGCGAAGGGCTCGAGATCCTCGACCCCCTCGCCGACGCCGATGAAATGCACCGGCAGGCCGAATTTCGCCGCGAGCGCCACGAGAATGCCCCCCCGCGCCGTGCCGTCGAGCTTGGTCATCACGAGGCCGGTGACGCCGGCGACCTGGCTGAAGATCTCGACCTGGCTGACCGCGTTCTGGCCCACGGTGGCATCAAGCACGAGAAGCGTCGCATGCGGAGCCCCGGGGTCGAGCTTCCTGATGACGCGCACGATCTTCGCGAGTTCATCCATCAGCCCCTGCTTGTTCTGCAGACGTCCGGCGGTATCGATCAGCAGCACGTCGCGCCCTTCGGCGCGGGCCTGCTCGATCGCTTCATCGGCGAGGCCGGAGGCATCGGCACCCGGGTCGCGCGAAACGACGCCCGCACCGGTGCGCTCCGCCCAGATCTTGAGCTGGTCGATGGCCGCGGCGCGGAAGGTATCCCCCGCCGCGACGAGCACGGATTTGCCCTCGGCGCGAAATTTCGCCGCGAGCTTGCCAATGGTCGTGGTCTTGCCCGAGCCATTCACGCCCACCATCAGCAGCACGAAGGGCTTCTTCGCTTCCTCCACCACCAGCGGTTTCGCGACGGGCGCCAGAACCTTCTCGACCTCGACCGCGAGCGCGGACTTGATCTCCCCGGGCGAAATCGTCCTGTCGAAACGGTCCTTGCCGATGGTCTCGACGATGCGACCGGAGACCTCCACGCCGAGATCGGCCTGGATGAGAATATCCTCAAGGTCCTGCAGGGTATCGGCGTCGAGCTTGCGCGTCGTGAAGATCGCGGTGATGCCCGAGCCGAGTGACGAGGCCGTGCGCGAGAGGCCTTGGCTGAGCCTCTTCCACCATGAGAGCTTCGGCGCGGGCGGCTCGATAGTTTCAGGCACAGCGGCAGGCTCGGGAATGGCCGATGCAGGGGCTTCCGCCTGCGGCTCGGGCACTTTCCCACTGCCGAAAAGGCGCGAGAGGAAACCGGGTTTTTTCTCCTCGGGAGGGGTGGTCATGCGAATATTTCTCCCGTCAGCATCGAACCGGCGATGCCCGTCACCTTGGCCGTCCGAAGCGTGCCCGGCGATGCAGGCGAGGCGAGCCGGATGGGTGTGAAGTCGTCGAGCCGCGCGACATTTTCACGCTCCACGAGAATGCGCGTCTCTCGGCCCACATGGCGCGCGAGATGGCGCTGGAGGGCAAGCTCGCCGGCCTCGCGCAGGCGCGCAGCGCGTTCCTTGATGATCGGCCCTGCCACCTGCGGCATGCGCGCGGCGGGCGTTCCCTTGCGCGGCGAATAGGGGAAGACATGGAGAAAGGCGAGGCCGCATTCCTCCACCAGGCGCAGGGTGTTCTTGAACATCTCCTCGGTTTCCGTGGGGAACCCGGCGATGAGATCGGCACCGAAAGCGTAATCCGGCCGCGCCTCGCGCAGTTCGGCACAGAAGCGGATGGCATCGGCCCGGCCGTGGCGTCGCTTCATGCGCTTCAGGGTGAGATCGTCCCCGGCCTGCAGCGAGAGATGCATATGCGGCAGGAGACGCCTCTCGCCTTTCAGCAGCTCCATCAGCAACGGATCGGCCTCGATGCAATCGAGCGAGGAGAGGCGGAGGCGGGCGAGCTTCGGTACGTTTTTCAGGATGCTGGCCACCAGCGTCCCGAGCTTCGGCTGACCGGGCAGATCCGGCCCATAGGAGGTGAGATCGACGCCGGTCAGCACGATTTCCGGGTAGCCGGCATCCACAAGGCGCTCGATCTGCGCGACGACTTCGCCCATGGGCACGGAGCGCGAATTCCCGCGGCCATAGGGGATGATGCAGAAGGTGCAGCGATGGTCGCAGCCATTCTGCACCTGCACGAAGGCGCGCGTGCGCCCCTCGAGACCGTCGATGAGGTGGCTCGCCGTTTCGCGCACGCTCATGATGTCGTTGACGATGACGCGCTCGGTCTCGCCAAGGCCGAAATCGCCAGCGGCGCGGACGGATTCCTTCCAGGTCTCGGGCTTCAGCTTCACGTCATTGCCGATGATCTGGCTGACCTCGGCCATCCCGGCGAAGGTCTCGGGCTCGGTCTGCGCGGCGCAGCCCGTGACGATGATCCGCCGTGCCGGATTTTCGCGGGCGAGGCGACGGATGGTCTGGCGCGCCTGCCGCACGGCCTCTGCGGTCACAGCGCAGGTATTGACGATCACGAGATCGGAATGGCCCGCCGCGAGTGCTGCCTTGCGCATGGCCTCGCTTTCCACCGTGTTGAGGCGGCAGCCCAGCGTCACGATCTCGGGTTGGGCCATCGGTGCGCTCATGCGGCGCCGGCCAGCAAGGAGGGGTGGATCGTGCCGGAGAAGCTTTCCGCCACCGGGCCGACCATGATGACCCGGCCCTCCGGCGAGCGGCGGATGGTGAGCGGCCCGCCCGGCAGGCGAAGCCGGACGACCTCGCCCACGAGGCCGAGGCGCTGGGCTGCAACAGCCGTGGCACAAGCGGCGGTGCCGCAGGCGAGCGTCGCGCCGGCCGCCCGCTCCCAGACGCGGAGGGTGATCGAGCCATCGGGCCGAAGCTCGGCGAAGGAGATATTGGCCTTCTCCGGGAAGATCGGATGTGTTTCGAGAGCCGGGCCAATGCGCGGGAGTTCAATCGCGCCGGCATCCTCCACGAAGAACACGCCATGCGGGTTGCCCATGTTCACGGCCGAGAACCAGCCAGGCAGGTCGGGCGACAGGGCGCTCGTGTCCAGCGGAATGCAGGCGGTGTCGCGCGGTTCGCCGGAGAGCGGAATCTTCGTCCAGTCGAGCTCGGGCAAACCCATATCGACCGCGACTTCCGCCCCTTCCATCCGGCCGACGAGCAGGCCGGCAACGGTTTCGATCACCGCCTTAGTCCGGCCGCTTTCCCTCATCAGAAGGGCGGCGATGCAGCGCGTGGCATTCCCGCAGGCTTCCACCTCGCCGCCATCGGGGTTGAAGATGCGCATGCGCGCGTCACCCCTCGCGGAGGGCTCGAGCAGGATGAGCTGGTCGCAGCCGATGCCGAACCGGCGATCGGCGATGCGCTCCAGCTGCGGCTGCGACAGCGCCAGCGGCGTCCTGCGGGCGTCGATCACGACAAAATCATTGCCCAAGCCGTGCATCTTGCGGAACGGCAAGGCGGCGGGCGACAGCGACGGCGAAACGGACATCGACCTCAATCCGGAACACGGAAAGCAGAATTGGAAACCAAGGCCCGGCGAAGCCGTTGGCTCCGCGAGCTTCGACCCTACAATCCATTGGCGCTATAGCGGGTTTTCGGTTAAGGGCAAAATGATTGGCCTTCCGGGCCAAAGAACAGGACCAACGGAACGCATGCAACGGCAGCTTGCCCCTCTTGCTTCCGCCTCCGCCCTTCGGCGAGAGGGTGGCGTGGCCGCCGCCTCGATTCTGGGTTTCCTGCTTCTCTTCTCGGCACCGCTCGGCGCACAGGTGGAAACCCAGCCCGAGAGCCGCCCCAAGCCGGTCATCACCCCCATCCAGGTGCCGAACCTCTCGCTGGGCGTGGTCATCTTTCCGAATGGCAAGGCCATCAACCTCTCGGTGGGAACGGGTTCCAGCGCCTATCGCAACCCGAATGATCTGCCGGGGCGGATCTGGCTGCTGACGGATCGCGGGCCCAACATCGAATGCGGCGAGGCGCGGCGCATCCTGGGTCTGGAAGGCGATCAGGCCTGCGCCGGCAACCGCATGGGCCGCATTTTCCCGCTGCCCGGCTTCGTGCCCTCGATCTACGCAGCGGATATTGGCCCGGACAACACCGCCCGCATCTCGGTCTACCTGCCGCTCAAGGGCAAGTCGGGCAAGCCGCTCTCCGGTCGCCCGCCTCAGGTCAATGGCCGTTACGAGAGCGCCTATGCCATCGATGGCAAGGCGCTGCCGCCGGACCCCTCCGGCGTGGACCCCGAGGGCCTCGTGCGTGTCTCGGATGGCACGTTCTGGGTCGCCGACGAGCTTGGCCCCTCGCTGCTGCAGGTTGCGTCTGACGGCACTGTTCTGAAGCGGCTCGTGCCGCAGGGCTTGCAGAACGATTTCAAGGATGCCGATTACGAGGTCGTTCCTTCCCTGCCGCCCATCCTGCGCTATCGCGCATTGAACCGCGGCTTCGAGGCATTGGCCCTCTCGCCAGACGAAAAATTCCTCTACGCCATGCTGCAGGGCCCGCTGGCGAACCCGGATATCGAGACCGCGCGGCGGTCACGGCATGTCCGGCTCTGGAAGATCGCGCGCGAGACCGGGGAGGTCGTGGGGGAGTATTTCTACCAGACCGACGACATCAACAGCTATACCGGCGAAGTCGATGGACGCGAGCGCGTGCAATCCCGGGTGCTCTTGAGCGAGATGGCCGCCATCGCCGAGGATCAGCTTCTGGTGCTGGAGCGGGTGGACCGGCATGCTCGCTTCTACACGGTGCAGCTGACCGACGAGAACCGCGTGCCGCGCCTGCTCGACAACCCGGAATATGGTCCGGGTTTCGAATGGATGGACGCCGCCCAGCTTGCCCTGCGCGGCGTGCTGCCGCTGACGAAGACGCTGGTGCTCGACAGCGAGATGACCCCCGGTTTGCCCGCCAAGATCGAAGGCCTGGCCATCACGGGTCCGAACGAGTTCATCATCATCAACGACAACGATTTCGGCGTCGATGGCGTGCGCACACAGATGTTCCGTGTCACTCTTCCCCAGCCGCTGATTCGATAGGGCGGTTCCCGCTTTTCAGGCGAAGGAGAGGCGAGCGATGCATTGCCGATCGCTGTGGAACAGGCTTGAACTGACCGTGATCGCGGCCTTGTTCAGCGTCGCGGCGGCTGTCGCTGAGACCACGCCGGCCCCTTCGCCTCCATCGGTCACCCCCTCTCCCCCGGCTGTTTCGCCCGCTTCGCCGTCGCCCGGCATGGAGAAACCCTCGGCCGATGCCTCGACGGGCCAACTCGTGGAATATGCTGCCCGGCCTGTCTTGCGCCTCCGCGCGAACAGCACCTGGGATGATGGCTTCGCCGAGATCAGAAAGGCGATGCTTCTTCTGGGTGAGGAAGCGCGCCGGCTCGGCTTGCTCACCGTCACCCCGCCCATGGTGCATTTCGTGACGAGCGACGATCTCGGCTTCACTTTCGAGGCCATGCTGCCACTCGCCGGCCCGGCCGCGCCCGGCACATTGGCCGGCAAGGGTTTCGAACTGGCGCAATCCCCTGCCGGCCGGGCGATGATCTTCACGCATGAAGGGCCGTACGACGATATCGATGCCGCCTATGAGGCGATCACGGCTTTCCTCGACGAAAAGGGGCTGACCTCGACCGGGACATATCTGGAGGAATATCTCGCCTTCCCCGAAAAAAGCGACGATCCGGGTTTGAAACTCAACATCGTGGTGTTTCTACGATGATACCGACAGGACTTGACTCCGATGCAAGCCTGCGAAGAGATGATCCGGTCTTGGCCGAGCCGGCTCGCCGGAGACTGCTGTTTCGATGGTCGCTTTTTCCACCCTTCGTCTCCTGTGCGTGGTTTTCACGCTGATCCTGAGCCCGCTGATCCTGAGCCCGATGGCGCTCGCCGGGCCGTCGATGCGGTTCGTGCTGGTCAAGGCTGAGGGGCCATGCGGTGCGGCCTGCCCCGAATGGATTTCCGCCGAAGGGAAAATCGTCGCGGAAACGCCTGCGGCCTTCAACGCGCTGTTGCGCACCCTGGGCAAGCGTCGGCCACCGATCCTTCTTCATTCCCCCGGCGGACACGTGGAGGCTGCCGTCGAGATCGGTCGCACCTTGCGCCGACTGGGTTTCGATACCGCCGTCGGCCGAACGAGATTCGAAGGCTGTTATCCCGGTCAGCCGGATTGTCCGATGCCGGTGCCTGGCAAGAGCATGGCGGGGCGTCCGCTCGAAGGCTACAATTCTGTCTGCTCGTCGGCCTGTGTCATCCTTCTCGCGGCGGGCAAGAAGCGCGTGATGCTCGGCCGCGCGTTCGTTGGGGTGCACCAGCTCAAGGTCACCCGTCCCGAGCAGAGCGTCCAGCGATACAGGATCCATTACCGCATCGAGGATGGCCGCAGGGTCGAGGTGCGGCGCGAGGTCATCGGGTCCGTGCGCGTCGAGAGGGAGGAGTTCGTCGCGACGGCCAAGGACAAACGATATGTCCAGCTGGCCCGCTACTTCGTTCAGATGGGCGTCGGCGCCGAACTGATCGACCTGTTCCACCTCGCGCCGCCGGAAAAGATGCACTGGGTTTCCGCCGCCGATCTCGGCAAGACCCGACTGGTCGGCCTTTGGCAGGGACCGCGGGAATTTCTCGGCCTGCCGCTCGCGCAGCAGACATCCGCGCAGGCTTCCGTGTTCCGGCCGGAAACCTTCACCGCGCTCGGGAAGGCCGATCTCAGGCTGGCACCGCAGAACCCGCACGATGCCCGGCTGGAGATTGAATTCACCCTGCACGACCAGAGCCGGCAGGTGCGGCTTTCAGTTCTGCCAGTAATCGACGGACAGAATTTTCGGGGAACCTCCTCGGTGCTGTTGGAGATGGAGGATGGCAAGGCGTATCTGGCCCTGCGGCCTGAAGGGTCGCACGCGATGCCGATGCGCTCGACGATACCGCAGGCGGCGTTCTGCCAGCTCAGGCGCGATCGTCCCGTGCGGATCACGTTCGAAGCACAGGGCGAGGACAGACGGGAGACGATCTTTATCCGGCGCGATCCGCAGCCGATCTCGATTTCCGGCCTAGACGCCGCGAAGCTCTGCGCCGCCGTTCCTTGACCCTTCGGCCGCTTTCCCCTATGAGGCGGTCATTCAATCAGCGTGATCTTCCGATCGGCTGACCGGGGCGCGGCCCCGGAGGTTCACGTCCGGCAGCGCGATGCGCTCCCGGGCGCCGAAACCGTTTGGTTTGACGGGAGCGGGCAAGCCCGCCCCTTTGTCGTTGGACGGGAGCGGGCAAGCCCGCCCCTGTTGCGCCGGGTGCGAAAGTGTTTGGCGGTTCCGCTTCCAACGGCCTGCAGGGCCGTTGATGAGGAGCGACCGCGACGCCGAGCAGGGCCGCAGGGCCCGTTGCGAGGGAACCGCTCCGAAACCACGGGTTTCGGAGCAAAGAGGGAAAACAATGTTCGAAGGCCTTTCGGGTCGTCTCTCCGGCATTCTCGACAAGCTCACGCGCCGTGGCGCGCTGAGCGAGGCAGATGTGGCCGAAGCGATGCGCGAAGTGCGCCGCGCGCTGCTGGAGGCCGATGTCGCGCTCGATGTCGTCCGCGATTTCACCGAGAAGGTTCGGGCACGCGCCGTGGGCGTGGATGTCATCAAGTCGGTGACGCCCGGCCAGATGGTGGTGAAGATCGTCAATGACGAACTCGTTACCATGTTGGGTTCGGATGCTCAGCCGATCGACCTTCAGGCCGTTCCGCCGGTCGGCATCCTGATGGTCGGCCTGCAGGGCTCGGGCAAGACAACCACGGCCGCGAAGATCGCCAAGCGCCTGAAGGAGCGCGAGAAGAAGCGCGTGCTGCTCGCGTCGCTCGACACGCGCCGCCCCGCCGCGATGGAACAGCTCGCGGTTCTCGGCCGCGACAACGGCCTCGACGTTCTCCCCATCGTCGCGGGCGAGAACGCGATCCAGATCGCCAGGCGCGCGGAAGCGGCGGCCCGCCTCGGCGGCTTCGATGTCGTGATTTACGATACCGCCGGCCGCGTGACGCTCGATGACGAGCTGATGGACGAGGTGGTGCAGGTCAAGGCGGCCATCCAGCCGCATGAAGTGCTGCTGGTTGCCGACAGCCTCACCGGCCAGGATGCGGTGGTGACCGCCCGCGCCTTCGATTCCCGCGTGGGCCTCACCGGCATCGTGCTGACGCGCGTGGATGGCGATGGCCGTGGCGGTGCTGCGCTGTCGATGCGTGCCGTCACTGGCAAGCCGATCAAGCTGATCGGCGTCGGCGAAAAGATGGACGCGCTGGAGGATTTTCACCCCGCGCGCATCGCCAACCGCATCCTCGGGATGGGCGATATCGTCAGCCTCGTCGAGAAAGCGGCGCAGAATATCGACCAGGAAAAAGCCCTGGCGATGGCCGAGCGCATGCGGAAGGGCAAGTTCGACCTTTCCGACCTGCGCGACCAGCTGAAGCAGATGGAAAAGCTCGGGGGCCTCGGCGGCCTCATGGGCATGCTGCCGGGCGTCGCCAAGGTGAAAGACCAGATGGCGAGCGCCGGTGTGAATGACCGGATGATCGCCCGGCAGGTGGCCATCATCAACTCGATGACGCC
>NZ_JBJTDY010000182.1:0-21975 GCF_046092605.1 Rhabdaerophilum sp.
CTGATCTTCTCGCTCGGCACCTCGATCGCGATCTATTTCGTCATCTGGTGGTTGGTTCTTTTCGCGGTGCTGCCGTTTCGCGTGCGCAGTCAGGTCGAAGCGGGCGAGATCGAGGCCGGCTCGGAGCCGGGCGCGCCGCATCAGGCGCATCTCCTGTGGTATGCGCTGGTCACCTCGGGTGTTGCCACGATGGCGAGCGTCATTTTCCTCGTCTGGATCGCACCGCTGATCTGACACCCGTAAGGCCAGCCGGAAAAAGAAAGAGGCGGGTTTCCCCGCCTTCCAGAAAGTCCTTGTTTTTCTTGATCTTGAGCCGGTAACGCGAAGCCGTTCATCGGCTTCTTTCTCGACTGCGACGTTGTTCGCGTCCGCTTTCCCCGAACCGCCTGGTTCAGCGCCCGGCGGTGGCGGTGTCCTCCCGAACGGCGCGAATGAAGCAGGTCCGGCGAGGCTTGTCATCATGCGCTGCAACATAACTTGCAAAGGCGGTGCAGAGTGGCAATTCCCAATCACCGAGAAGTGTGACAGAAGCGCCGCGAAAAGGGCATGATCGCCTTTAAACGAAGTGATTCAGCCGGCCCGCGGAGTCTTCCCGATGCGCATGTCCCGTTTCTTCCTGCCCACCTTGCGCGAGACGCCGAAGGAAGCGGAGATTGTCTCGCATCGTCTGTCCTTGCGCGCCGGGCTGATCCGGCAGGAATCGGCGGGAATCTATGCCTGGCTGCCGCTGGGCTTGCGGGTGCTGAACAAGGTCTGCGACATCATCCGCGAGGAGCAGAACCGCTCCGGCGCGATCGAATTGCTGATGCCGACGATCCAGTCCGCCGATCTCTGGCGCGAGAGCGGCCGCTACGACGCCTATGGCAAGGAGATGCTGCGCATCCAGGATCGCCATGAGCGCGAGATGCTGTTCGGGCCCACCAATGAGGAGATGATCACCGAGATTTTCCGCGGCCATGTGCGCTCCTACAAGGGGCTGCCGTTGAACCTCTACCACCTGCAGTGGAAGTTCCGCGACGAGGTGCGCCCGCGCTTCGGCACCATGCGCTCCCGCGAGTTCCTCATGAAGGATGCCTATTCCTTCGATCTCGACCAGGCCGGCGCGCGCCACGCCTATAACCGCATGTTCGTGGCTTACTTGCGCACCTTCGAGCGCATGGGCCTGAAGAGCATTCCCATGCGCGCGGATACCGGGCCGATCGGCGGCGATCTCTCTCACGAATTCATCATCCTGGCCTCGACCGGCGAGAGCCAGGTCTTCTGCCACAGGGATTATCTCGATTTCCCGGTGCCCGGTGCCGATACGGATTTCGACAATGTGCCCGATCTCGAGACAATCGTGAAGAAGTGGACCTCGCTCTATGCGGCCACCGAGGAAATGCACGACGCATCGGCCTTCGGCGCGATCCCGGCGGAGAAGCAGGTCTCGGCGCGCGGCATCGAGGTGGGGCACATTTTCTATTTCGGCACGAAATACTCCGAGCCGATGAAGGCCTATGTCGCCGGCCCGGACGGCAAGGAAGTGCCGGTGCATATGGGCTCCTACGGAATCGGCCCGACGCGCCTCGTGCCGGCGATCATCGAGGCGAGCCATGACGAGGCCGGCATCATCTGGCCGGATGCGATCGCGCCGTTCAATGCAGCGATTCTCAACCTCAAGGTTGGCGACAGCGCGACCGATCGCGTCTCGGCCGAAATCGACGCGGCGCTCGCCGCGCGCGGCCTCTCGGCGCTGATCGACGACACGGATGATCGCCCCGGCGCGAAATTCGCGACCGCCGATCTCATCGGCCTGCCCTGGCAGGTGATCGTCGGCCCCAAGGGCCTCGCCGAGGGCAAAGTGGAACTGAAGCGCCGCTCAAGCGGCGACCGCGTTCTCGTCACGCCGGAAGAAGCGGTGGAGCGGATCGCCTCGTGAACCCCAGGGCGCTGATTTCCGGCTTTGAATGGACCATCGCCCGGCGCTATCTCCGGGCGCGCAAGTCGCATGTTCGAGCGAAGCGGGAACCGGTTCGCGTGAAGGACATGCGACAAATGCAAGGATGCGGCGCGCCATGAACCCCAGGGCGCTGATCTCCGGCTTCGAATGGACCATAGCCTGGCGCTATCTCCGGGCGCGCCGCCGCGACGGCTTCATCTCGGTCATTGCCGGGTTTTCCTTCCTCGGCATCCTGTTGGGGGTTGCGACGCTCATTGTCGTGATGGCCGTGATGAACGGCTTCCGGCAGGAACTGATGGGCAAGATCCTGGGCGTGAACGGCCATGCCTTCATCCAGCCCTACGGCGATGGGCTGGCCGATTACGATGGGATTGCCGAGCGCGTGAGGCGCGTGAAGGGCGTGACGCTGGCGGCGCCGCTGGTGGAAGGGCAGGTGCTCATCACCTCCCCGACCTCCTCTTCGGGGGCGCTGGTGCGCGGCGTGCGCGAGGCGGATTTGAGGAATTTCAAGGCTGTCTCGGGCAATATTCGCGAGGGCAGCCTCGACGGGTTCGATGGCGGGGAGGGCATCGGCCTGGGCAAGCGCCTCGCCGGCTTCCTCAACGTGATTGCCGGCGACAAGGTGCGGCTCATCTCGCCGAAGGGCCCCTCGACGCCTTTCGGCTCCGCGCCGCGCCAGAAGACCTATCGGGTGACCGCCGTTTTCGAGATCGGCATGAGCGAGTTCGATGCGAGCTTCATCTTCATGCCGCTCACCGAGGCGCAGCTCTATTTCGATGTGGAGGGGCAGGCGCAGATGATCGAGATCTTCGTCGAGAATCCCGATCGCATGGATGATTACCTGCCCGGCATTCGCGAGGCCGTGGGGCAGCCGCATGGGCTGACGGACTGGCGCCTCCGCAACCGCACCTTCTTCGGCGCGCTGGAGGTGGAGCGGAACGTGATGTTCCTGATCCTGACGCTGATCGTGCTCGTGGCGGCGCTCAACATCATCTCGGGCATGACGATGCTCGTGCGCGACAAGGCGCGGGGCATCGCCATCCTGCGCACCATGGGCGCGACCAGGGGCTCGATCCTCAAGATCTTCATCATCACCGGCTCGGCCATCGGCGTGCTGGGCACAATTTGCGGGCTCATTCTCGGCCTCGCGATTGCCTGGAACGCCGAGAGCCTGCGGCAGTTCTTTTCCTGGCTTGCCGGCAAGACGCTCTTCCCGCCAGAACTCTATTTCCTCTCGCGCCTGCCCGCCGATGTGCAGCCGGGAGAGACCGTGACCATCGTGGTGATGGCGCTGACGCTCTCGCTGCTCGCGACCCTCTATCCCGCCTGGAAGGCGGCGACGCTCGATCCGGTCGAGGCGCTGAGGGGGGAATGACCGGATGATCCCGATCTCTTCCGGAAATGGTTGCGGCGAAGCGCGACCGCGCATCCCGGCTTTTGCGAGGGGCAGGAACCCATGACCGTCGCCACCCTTCGGCTTGCCGATGTCTGCCGCGCCTTCGGTTCGGGCGAGAACCAGATCCGCGTGCTCGATGGCGCGGATTTCATGCTCCGGCCTGGCGAGATGGTGGCACTCGTCGGCCCTTCCGGGGCCGGCAAATCCACCCTGCTGCATATTGCGGGGCTGCTCGAACATGCCGACAAGGGCGAGGTCTTCATTGGCGAGACGGCAACCGCCAACCTTGATGACGAGGCCCGCACGCGCCTGCGTCGCCACGAAATCGGGTTCGTCTATCAGTTCCATCACCTCATGCCGGAATTCTCGGCCATCGAGAATGTGGTGATGCCCCAGCGCATTGCTGGCCTCGGCCCGGACGAGGCAGCCACGCGTGCCCGCGACGTTCTGGGCTTCCTCGGCCTCGGGCACCGCCTCGACCATCGCCCCGGCGAGCTTTCCGGCGGCGAGCAGCAGCGCGTGGCGATCGCGCGCGCGGTGGCAAACTCCCCCTCGCTGCTGCTGGCGGATGAGCCCACGGGCAATCTCGATCCGGTCACCGGCCAGCATGTCTTCGCGACGCTCCAGAGCCTCGTGAAGCAATCTGGCCTCGCGGCCCTGATTGCGACCCACAACCTCGAACTCGCGCGCCGCATGGATCGCTGTGTGACGCTGAAGGAGGGGCGGGTCGTCGAGGCCTGACCTCCAGGCACCGGCTTCCACCTGAAAATCACGCTTGACTCAAGCCACGGAAGGCTTAGAACAAAACACGAACATTTTCATCCGGTGTTGGGAGGAGCCGCATGTTGAGATCTGTGGAAGACTGGATTGAATGCGCGTCGCTGACCCTCTTTTTCGCTATGGTCGCGGTCGCCTATGGGGCGGTGGGAAACCTGCCGCTGGTATGACTTTCAATGAGTGGAGTGAAGGATGTCCGATCCGGGCTTCGTGCATCTGCATGTGCATTCTTCCTACTCGCTGCTGCAGGGTGCGCTGAAGATCGAGAAGCTCGAGAAGCTCGCCTCGGCCGATCGGCAGCCCGCGCTCGCGCTGACAGACACGAACAACCTGTTCGGCGCGCTCGAATTCTCCGAGAAGATGGCCAAGGCCGGAATCCAGCCGATCATCGGCATCGAGCTGGAAGTGGATTTCGCGGATCGTCCCGCGCCGCGGCACCGAATCTCGCACGTGCCGGAAACACGCGGCTCCGTGGTCCTGCTTGCGGCCAGCTCCGAAGGCTACCAGAACCTGATGGCCCTCTCGAGTCGCGCTCTCCTTGAAACGCCCTCGGGGGAGGGGGTTCACCTGCCGATCGCTGCACTTCAGGGGGCAACGGCAGGCATTATCGCGCTCACCGGGGGCGGCATCGGGCCGCTCGATCGCGGTTTCCTGCTCGGCGGAATGGATCTTGCCCGCGCGCGGCTCGCAACCCTGCAAGCGCTTTTTCCGGATCGGCTCTATCTCGAAATCGAACGTTTCGGCCTTCGCGAGGCCCGCGCGACCGAGAATGCGCTTCTGGAACTGGCATCGGTTGCGCGCCTGCCGGTCGCTGCCGCCAACAACGTGCATTTCGGCTCTGCCGCGGATTTCGAGGCCCATGATGCGCTGCTCTGCATTGCCGCAGGCGTGACCATCGATGTGGATGATCGCCCGCGGCTGACGCCGGATCACCGCTTCCGCACCCGCGCTGAGATGAAGACGCTGTTCGCCGACCTGCCGATGGCGCTCGACGCGACGGTGGAGATCGCCAGGCGCTGTCACACGCGTCCGAAGACCCGGAAGCCGATCCTCCCGCGCTTCACCAAGGGCGCGGACGAGGATGGCGAAGCGCAGGAGCTGCGCCGCCAGGCGGAGGAGGGGCTGGTTGCCCGCCTCGCGGCACATGGCCCGGCAGCAGGCTTTTCGGTCAGGGATTACGAGGATCGCCTCGCCTTCGAGCTCTCGGTCATCGAGCGCATGAAATATCCCGGCTATTTCCTCATCGTGGCGGATTTCATCAAGTGGGCGAAGGCGCAAGGCATTCCCGTGGGCCCGGGTCGTGGCTCGGGCGCGGGCTCCCTTGTAGCTTATGCATTGACGATTACTGATCTTGACCCAATTCGTTATGGGTTGTTTTTCGAGCGATTTCTTAACCCGGATCGCGTGTCGATGCCGGATTTCGACATCGACTTCTGCCAGGATCGGCGCGACGAGGTCATCCAGTATGTGGTCAACCGCTATGGCGGCGATCGCGTGGCGCAGATCATCACGTTCGGCACCCTGCTCGCGCGTGGCGTGATGCGCGATGTGGGCCGTGTGCTGGGCTTGCGCTATGGCGAGGTCGACCGGCTCACGAAGCTGGTGCCGAACAACCCGGCCAACCCGATCACGCTGGAGAAGGCGATCGCGGAAGAGCCGCAGCTGCGCGCGGCCGCCGAGGAGAGCGAGAGCATCGGCCGCATGCTCGATATCGCCCAGAAGCTGGAAGGGCTTTACCGCCACGCCTCCACGCACGCCGCCGGCATCGTGATCGGCGACCGCCCGCTCTCGGAACTCGTGCCTCTCTATCGCGATCCCAAGTCGGAGATGCCGGTTACCCAGTTCAACATGAAATGGGTGGAGCCTGCTGGTCTCGTGAAGTTCGATTTCCTTGGCCTCAAGACGCTCACGGTTCTGCAGGGCGCGGTGAAGATCCTGTCGGATCAGGGAAGGCCGCTCGACCTGCTGTCCATCCCGCTCGATGACGCGAAGAGCTACGCGATGCTCTCGCGCGGGGAAACCGTCGGCGTCTTCCAGGTGGAATCCGGCGGCATGCGGCGCGCGCTGGTCGATATGCGGCCCGACCGCATCGAGGACATCATCGCGCTGGTGGCACTCTACCGTCCGGGCCCGATGGCGAATATCCCGGTTTATTGCGATGTGAAGCATGGCCGCGCCAAGGCCGATTACCCGCACCCCATCCTTGAGCCGATCCTCGCCGAAACCTTCGGCGTGATCGTCTACCAGGAGCAGGTGATGCAGATCGCCAAGGTGATGGCAAGTTACTCGCTTGGCGAAGCTGATCTGTTGCGCCGCGCCATGGGCAAGAAGATCAAGGCCGAGATGGATGCGCAGCGCGCGCGCTTCGTCGAGGGCGCGGTCGCCAATGGCATCAAGGCGGCGGATTCGGAATCGATCTTCGACCTGCTCGCGAAATTCGCCGATTACGGCTTCAACAAGTCGCACGCTGCCGCCTATGCGCTGGTCTCCTACCAGACCGCCTACATGAAGGCGAATTATCCGACCGAGTTCCTGGCCTCCTCGATGAGCCTCGAAATCTCGAACACGGACAAGCTCGCGGAATTCCGGCGCGAGGCCGCGCGTCTGGGCATCAAGGTGGAGCCGCCGGATGTGAACCGCTCGGGTGTGGCCTTCGAGGTGAAGGACGGCGCGATCCTCTATGCGCTGGCCGCCGTGAAGGGCGTGGGCGTGGAGGCGGCGCGCGCGATCCTGCATGCGCGGGGCAACAAGCCGTTTGCTTCGATGGCGGATTTCGCCAGGCGAATCGATCCCAAGGGCTTGAACAAGCGCACGCTGGAGCAGCTCATCGGGGCCGGTGCCTTCGATGCCCTCGAGCCCAATCGCGCGCGGCTCTTCGCGGGGCTCGATCTCATCCTCGCCGAGGCCAGTGCGCATGAAAATGCACAGGCGACGGGCCAGGGCGCGCTGTTCGGCCTCGCGGATGCGGGCTCAAGCCTGCAATTGCCTGAGTTGCCCCCCATGAACCTGCCGGAGCGGATGAAGCGTGAGCATCTGGCCGTGGGCTTCTACCTCTCGGGCCATCCGCTCGACCAATATGCCGCCCTGCTGGAACGCGCCGGCGTGCAGGATGTCACGCGCTTCCAGGAGGCGGTGCGCAACGGCGCGACCCATGCGCGGCTCGCCGGCACGCTGCTCGACATGGATATCCGCCGCACGCGCACGGGCTCGAAGATCGCCATCCTCTCGCTTTCGGACCGCTCCGGCCAGTTTGAGGCGATGCTGTTCTCCGAAATGCTCGCCAGGCACAGAAACCTGCTCGAGCCGGGCCAGCCGCTCTTCCTCGCGATGGCCGGGAATGTGGATGGCGAGGATGTGCGCCTGCGCGTGCTCGAGGTCGAGGACCTCGCGACCGCGCTTGCAAGATCGCAGCGCGGTTTGCGCATCGTGCTGAGTGAACAGAGCACAGCGAGCGCGCGCAATGGCGCGGAGCCGCTTGCGGTTCTGCGCAGCACGCTGAAACCCGGCGGGGAGGGGCGGGTGGAGCTGCGCCTGCGAATGAATGATGGTGGCGAGGTGCATATGCGGCTTCCCGGCCGCTACGATGTCTCGGGCCCGGCGGTGGCCGCTCTCTCGGCCATTGGCGGGGTGCTGGAGGTCAATCCGTTCTGAAAGGCTCGAAGGGTGCGGCCGGCTCTTGCATTTGCTTGCGAGATGGGTTAGCCGCGCTTTCATTCCACACGCAGGGTCTCGTTGAAACGAACCGGTGTCGCCACTGGCGGCTCGTCCTGCGGAGGCTCAACCGGAGAATACCCCATGTCGGCACCTGATTTCTCGATGCGTCAGCTTCTCGAAGCCGGCGCGCATTTCGGTCACCAGTCGCATCGCTGGAACCCGAAAATGGCTCCGTTCATTTTCGGCACGCGCAACAACATCCATATCATCGACCTCGCCCAGACCGTGCCGATGCTCTATCGAGCGCTGGAAGCTGTTTCGGACACCGTGGCACGTGGCGGTCGCGTGCTGATGGTCGGCACGAAGCGCCAGGCGCAGGACCCGATCGCGGCTGCAGCGAAGGCCTCGGCCCAGTATTACGTGAACTCGCGCTGGCTCGGCGGCACGCTGACCAACTGGAAGACGATCTCGATCTCCATCCAGCGCCTGCGCAAGGTGGACGAGACCCTCACCGGCGGCGCGGTCGGCCTTACCAAGAAGGAGCGTCTGATGCTCACCCGCGAGCAGGAGAAGCTCACCCGCGCGCTCGGCGGCATCAAGGATATGGGCGGCACGCCCGATCTGATCTTCGTGATCGACACGAACAAGGAACAGCTGGCCATCCAGGAGGCCAGGCGCCTGAACATCCCGGTTGTGGCGATCGTCGACACCAACTGCGATCCGGATGGGGTGACCTTCCCGGTTCCGGCGAATGACGATGCGGGCCGCGCGATCCAGCTCTATTGCGACCTCGTGAGCCGTGCGGCGATCGATGGCATCTCGCGCAGCCAGTCCTCGCTCGGCGTGGATGTCGGCGCTTCGGTCAACCCGATGGCGGAAGACCTGCCGGTTGCGGCTTCGACCGAAGGCTTCCAGCGCCTCGCGGCGCCGCAGGGCGCGCCGGATGATCTCTCGAAGCTTGGTGGCGTGGGCCCGCAGCTTGCGACCAAGCTCAACGAATATGGCATCTTCCACTTCTGGCAGCTCGCAGCCATGTCGGAAGCCGATGTCGCGGCGCTCGATGCCGAACTCAAGCTGAACGGTCGCGCCGCGCGTGATGGCTGGCTCGACACGGCCCGCGCGCTCGCCGCTTAAGCCTGCCCCCGCGTTCCGGTGGCGTCATCGCGCCGCCTGGCTTTTCCGGGAGTTGGGGCAGCCCAACTCCCGCTGCTCATTCGACCGCTACTCATTCGACTGCTTCTCATTCGACAAGGACGACCAACATGGCGGAAATCACCGCGAGCATGGTGAAGGAACTGCGCGAGAAGACCGACGCAGGCATGATGGATTGCAAGGCCGCCCTGAACGAGACGGACGGCGACATGGAAGCCGCGATCGACCTTCTGCGCAAGAAGGGCCTCGCCAAGGCCGCCAAGAAGGCCGGCCGGGTAGCGGCTGAAGGCCTCGTGGGCATTGCTGCCGCCGGCCCGAAGGCGGTGGTGGTCGAGCTCAATTCCGAGACCGATTTCGTGGCGCGCAACGATGCTTTCCAGGCACTGGTGCGCAACACGGCCGGCGTGGCGCTGAAGGTCGGCTCCGATGTCGAGACGATCAAGTCGGCCTCCTATCCGGGCGGCGGCACCGTGCAGGAGGCGATTGCCAACCTCGTCGCCACCATTGGCGAAAACATGTCGCTGCGTCGCGCGGCGTCACTCCAGGTCTCTGCGGGCGTCGTCTCGAGCTACCTGCACAATGCGGTGGGCGACGGCCTCGGCAAGATCGGCGTGATCGTTGCGCTGGAATCGACCGGCAATGCGGAAGCGCTCGCGACCATCGGCAAGCAGGTCGCGATGCATGTCGCGGCGGCGAACCCGCTGGCGCTCGACAGCGCCAGCGTCGACCCGGCCGTGATCGCGCGCGAGCGCAACGTGCTGGCCGAGAAAGCCAAGGCGACCGGCAAGCCGGACAACGTGATCGAGAAGATCGTGGAATCGGGCTTGAAGACCTTCTTCAAGGAAGTCTGCCTCGTCGACCAGCCCTTCATCCATGATCCCGGCAAGACCGTGCTGCAGGCCGTGAACGAGGCCGCCAGAACGGCCGGTGCGCCGATCGTGCTCAAGGGCTTCGTGCGCTATGCGCTCGGCGAGGGCATCGAGAAGGAAACCACCGATTTCGCGGCGGAAGTCGCGGCGGCGGCGGGCGGCTGATCACAGCCGACGAAATTTCCGGTTTGAAAAGATCGAAAGGCGGTTCGCGAGAGCCGCCTTTCTTGTAGGACGGGGGACCGGCGAGGGGAGGAGATTCGGCATGGGCGCAACGGGCGAGGCGGGCGTTCCCATCTTCAAGCGCGCGCTGGTGAAGCTCTCCGGCGAGGCGCTGCTGGGCCCTGAGGCTTTCGGCATTCACCAGCCGACCGTGAAGCAGATTTCCGAGGACCTGATCGAGGCATCTGCCCTGGGGGTCGAGGTTGCGGTGGTTGTGGGTGGCGGCAACATCTTCCGCGGCGCGCAGATGCACGGCATGGGCCTCTCGCGACCGGCAGCCGATTCCATGGGCATGCTCGGCACGGTGATGAACGTGATCGCGCTCGAGGCGCAGCTCACCGCGTTGGGCCAGCCGGCGCGCGCGATGTCGGGTGTGGCGATGCCCTCCGTGGTGGAAACCTACACACGCCAGCAGGCGATGGATCATCTGACCAAGGGGCGCATCGTGCTGCTCGCGGGCGGCACGGGCAATCCGTTCTTCACCACCGATACGGGCGGTGCCCTCCGCGCGGCCGAACTCGAATGCGACGTGCTGATGAAGGCGACGCAGGTCGACGGCGTCTACAGCGCCGATCCGCGCAAGGACCCGAACGCGACCCGCTACGAGACCGTCAGTTTCGACGAGGTGCTGCGCCGGGACCTGAAGGTGATGGATACGGCTGCCTTTGCGCTCGCCCGCGATGCGAAGCTGCCCATCGTGGTCTTCTCGATCCACGAACCGGGCTCGATCGCGGCGGTGCTCACCGGCAAGGGCCGCTCGACGCTGGTTTCGGTCTAGGGCTCGCTTGATCTTTCACCCCCTTTCCGACAAGGAAGGCAGGAATGAACCAGAAGTGCCGCGGGAAACAGGCCGGCAAGGCCCCCTCTCCGACCGGCCGGGCAGGGGCCCCGCCGATTTCGGTTTCCCTGGCATGGCACGCCTGTGAACTTTGCGGGTTTTGGCCCGCATGGAGGAAAAGATGGCGAAAGTGACCTTCGATATGGCCGATATCAAGCGGCGCATGCATGGCTCGGTCGAGTCCTTGAAAAAGGATCTCTCGTCGCTGCGCACGGGCCGTGCCTCGGCCAGCCTGCTCGATCCCATCGAGGTGGATGCCTATGGCTCCAAGATGCCGATGAACCAGGTGGCGACTGTCTCGGTGCCAGAGCCGCGCATGCTTTCGGTTGCCGTTTGGGATCGTGGCATGGTGGGCGCGGTGGAAAAGGCGATCCGCGAAAGCAATCTCGGCCTCAATCCGGCCACCGAGGGGCAGACCATCCGCCTGCGCATCCCCGAACTCAACGAGCAGCGTCGCAAGGAAATGGTGAAGGTCGCGCAGAAATATGCGGAGGCCGCGCGCGTCGCCGCCCGCCATGTGCGCCGCGATGGCCTTGATGTGCTCAAGAAGCTCGAAAAGGACGGCGACATGAGCGAGGATGATGCTGCCCGCAATTCCGAGCAGGTACAGAAGGCGACCGATCAGGTGATCGCGGAGATCGACGCCGCGCTGACTGCCAAGGAGAAGGAAATCATGCAGGTCTGAGGCTGCAGCCTTCCGTCCGAGCATCGTCCCTCATTGCCGGGGGCAGAAGCGCGAAGCCAAGCCCCAGGCTCTCGAAACCGTGACAGGAGTGATCCCGTGTCGGCCCAGTCCTCCCCCCAACCCATCGGGGAACTTGCCGTCGCCGGCGGAGCCGAAGGGCGGCCGCGTCATGTCGCGTTGATCATGGATGGCAATGGGCGCTGGGCGGAAAAGCGCTCGCTGCCGCGAGTGGCCGGGCATCGGGCCGGCGTGGAAGCCGTGCGGCGCCTCGTGCGCCTCGCCCGCGAGCGCGGTATCGAGTTCCTCACGCTCTTCAGCTTCTCCACCGAAAACTGGCTGCGCCCGGAGGCCGAAGTCTCGGAACTGATGCGCCTGCTGCGCTTCTTCATCCGCTCCGACCTCGCCGAATTGCACGGCGCGAATGTGCTGATCCGCATCATCGGCGAGCGCGAAGGCCTCGCGCCGGAAATCCTGGCTTTGCTCGATGAGGCCGAGAGCACGACGGCCGGCAATACCGGGCTCACGCTCGTCGTCGCGTTCAATTATGGCGCGCGCCAGGAAATGGCGCGGACCATGCGGCTTCTGGCGCAGGAGGTGCAGGCCGGGCGGATGACGCCGGCCGACATCACGCCGGAATGCATCGGTGCCGCGCTGGATACCGGGGGCCTTCCCGATCCCGATCTGATCATCCGCACCTCGGGGGAGCAGCGCATCTCGAATTTCCTGCTCTGGCAGGCTGCCTATGCGGAATTCGTTTTCCTGCCCTGCCTCTGGCCGGATTTCGACGCCGCCGCCTTCGACGAGGCCCTGGGTGAGTTCGCCCGGCGCCAGCGGCGTTTCGGGGGCGTGTGATGGCGGCGTCCGGCGGGCGGGAGCCGGCCCCGAAACCCTCGATCCGTCCGAATGATCTGAAACCTCGCATCCTGTCCGCCATCGTGCTCGCCGCCGGCGCGCTGGGCAGCGCGGTGGCGGGAGGCTGGCTCTTTGCCGGCGTGTGGGCCGCACTCTCGGTGATGGTCTATCTCGAATGGTTCACGATCGCACGGAGCCGGCCGGGCAGTCCGCCGCCGGGCTTCCACTGGAGCATGGTGCCGGGCGTCGCGCTGCTCGCAGCCCTGGCACTGGCCATTGCCGGGGCCTTGCTGGCCGGATGGTCCTTGCCTGCGGGCCTGCCCTGGCTCGCGGGCCTTTTCCTGGCCTTCCTTCTGGCCGTGTCGCGCGCGGGGCTCGCGCACCGGCGCTGGCAGGCGAGCGGCATGCTCTATGCGGGAGGGCTCATCGTCTCGATGCTGGCTTTGCGCCTTTCCGATTCCCACGGGCTGGTGGCCGTCCTCGCCCTCTTCGCGATTGTCTGGGGAACGGATATCGGCGCTTACTTCACGGGTCGAGCGCTGGGCGGGCCCAAACTCGCGCCGCGAATCTCGCCCAACAAGACCTGGTCGGGATTTGCGGGCGGCCTGCTGACGGGCATCTTCGCCGGCATGCTGGTGCTCAGCATCGCGGGCTTGCCCCTCTCCTTCGCGCTGATCCTGCTCTGCGGCGTGCTGGCTTTGGTCTCCGTGGCGGGCGACCTCTTCGAAAGCCACATGAAGCGGCGGTTCGGCGTGAAGGATTCCGGCCATCTCATTCCCGGCCATGGCGGCTTCATGGACCGGCTCGACGCCTTCCTCTTCGCGGCGATTCTCGCGGCGGCCATCGGGTTGTGGCGGGGAGGGGTGCAGAACGCGGCGGGCGGCCTGCTCACGAGCTGGTGAGCACCCGCACCCTTAACCATGCCTCCAGAAATGCCATGTTTCCGCCTTGTGCGCGAGCCATGGGAGTGGCAACCAATCTTAATGACGCGTTAATTCCCGGCCTCCAGTCCGACACAACCCAGGTGACCCCGCTTGCCCTCCTCGTTCGTCAGCAGCCTTGATTTCCTGCTCTCGTTTTTCGGGTATCTACTCCCGTTCCTTTTCGTGCTGGCGCTGGTGGTCTTCATCCACGAGATGGGCCATTTCCTGGTGGGTCGATATTTCGGCGTGAAGGTCGAGACCTTCTCGCTGGGCTTCGGCCCGCGCCTGTTCCGCCGCTATGACAAGCATGGCACGGAATGGGCGATCTCCGCGATTCCGCTGGGCGGGTTCGTGAAGTTCAAGGGTGACGCCAATGCGGCGAGCATGCCTGATCATCATGCGCTGGACGTCATGCCGGTCGCGGAACGCAGCGATTCCTTTCCGCACCAATCGGTGGCGCGCCGCGCCGCGATCGTTGCCGCGGGCCCGCTCGCGAATTTTCTTCTCGCCTTCGTGATCTTCATGACGAGCTTCCTGCTCGTGGGCCGCCCCCAGGTGCAGCCGGTGATCGCGGGCGTGGCCGATAACAGCCCGGCCGCAGCGGCCGGCTTCCTGCCCGGCGACCGCGTTCTGGCGATCAATGGCGCCGAGATGGTGAGCTTCGAGGATGTGGTGCGCCGTGTCTCGCTCTCCGAAGGCAAGGAACTCACATTCCGCGTGGAGCGTGATTCGCGCGAACTCGAACTCTCGGCCACACCGCGCATCATGACACGCAAGACCGTGCTGGGCACCGAGCGTCGCCCGATCATGGGCTTCATCGCATCGAACCAGCCCGAAAATCTTTTCCAGCGGCGCTATGGCCCGTTGGAGGCGGCCGGCACGGCGGCGGGTGAAATCTATTTCGTGATCGACCGCACGGTGCATTACATCGCCGGTCTTGCGGCCGGCCGCGAGAAGGCCGACCAGCTCTCGGGGCCTGTCCGCATCGGGTATGTCTCGGGCAAGGTCGCCGAATCGGGAATCGGTCCGCTGCTGATGCTCGCGGGCATCCTTTCGATCTCGATCGGCTTTATCAACCTGCTGCCGATTCCCATGCTGGATGGCGGCCATCTCGTGTTTTACGCCGCTGAAGCGCTGCGTGGCCGCCCCGTGAGCGCATCGGCCCAGGAATGGAGCTTCCGGGTGGGTTTTGTCCTCGTTCTGGCGCTGATGCTGTTCTCGACATGGAATGACATCATGCACTTGACCGGGCTCGCCTTTTGATCGCGCAGGCTTTTCCGGCTTCCCGCGCGCGCGTTGCGCGGGGGGCACGGATGTTAGGATTTCGTAACCACGCGCCGTTTCCTGATTGCATTGACCGATTTGTTGGTTAGAAGCAAAAGGGAGTGGGAATGCATCCTTGGATGCAGGTTTTTCCGTGTTTCCGTGGGACCGGGTCTCGGAAGGCCGCAGCGACAGGGTAATTGAAGATGTCTGTTTTCGGTTGGGACGGGATGATGGGTTCGGTTCGAAAAGGCCTTCTCGCCATCATGGCGGCCCTGGTGCTTCTGAGCACGGTGCCGGCCATGGCGCAGCAGAGGGTTGTCGTTCAGGGCAATAGCCGCGTCGAGGCGGACACGATCCGCTCCTTCCTGACATTGGCCCCCGGCGAAAGCTACACCGCGGCGCGGATCGACCAGGCGATCAAGGATCTCTACGCCACCGGTCTGTTCCAGGATGTGCGGATCACCCGTTCCGGCGCGGGCGTCGTCGTCCGGGTTGTCGAGAACCAGTCGATCAACCGCGTGACTTTCGTTGGCAATTCCCGTCTCAAGGCCGATCAGCTCTCCGGCGAAATCCAGGCCCGCTCGCGCGGCCCCTTCAGCCAGACGATGATCGATCAGGATGTGCAGCGCATCCGTGACATCTATGCGCGGGCCGGCCGTGCCGCCGCCGATGTGCGGGCCGAGATCACCCCGACGGCCGATGGCCGCGTGGACGTGACCTTCCGCATCAGCGAAGGTGGCAAGACCGGCGTGGCAGCGATCAATTTCCAGGGCAACAATGCCTATGGCGCCAGCCGCCTGAAGGGCGTGATGTCGACGACCGAATCGAACTTCCTGAGCTTCCTGAAGAGCTCGGATGTCTATGATCCGGATCGCATCGCCGCCGACCTCGAGGCCATTCGCCGCTTCTACCTGCGCAATGGCTATGCCGATTTCCGTATCGTCTCCTCCAGCGCCGAGCTTGACACCGCCCAGAACGGCTACGTGATCAATATCGTGGTTGAGGAAGGCCCGCGCTATTCGGTCTCGGCGGTGGACGTCGAGTCCCGTATTGCCGATATCAGCGCCGATGACCTGCGCCGTCAGGTCTATACCCGCGCCGGCCAGACCTATAATGCCGTCGATGTCGAGAAATCCGTCGATGCGCTGTCCCGCGCGGTTGCGCAGCGCGGCTATGCCTTCGCGCAGGTTCGCCCGCGCGGCGAGCGAAACCCCGCCGACCAGACCGTCCGCATCGTCTATTCGGTCGAGGAAGGCGCGCGCGCCTACATCGAGCGCATCGTGATTCGTGGCAACACGCGCACGCGCGATTATGTCATCCGCCGCGAATTAGCCGTGGGCGAGGGTGACGCCTTCAACCGCGCCGCGATCGACCGAGCCGAGCGCCGTCTGCGCAATCTCGACTTCTTCCAGTCGATCCGCGTGACGACGGAGCCGGGCTCCGCGCCGGATCGCGTGGTCATCAATGTCGACGTGCAGGACAAGGCGACCGGCAGCTTCTCGATCGCCGGCGGCTATTCGACCGCGGAAGGATTCCTTGCCGAAGTGACGCTGCAGGAGGTTAACTTCCTCGGCCGTGGCCAGTTCGTCCGCATCACGGCCTCGAACGGCGAGCGGAGCCGCGGAGGTGAATTCTCTTTCACCGAGCCCTTCTTCCTCGGCTATCGCCTGGCGGCGGGCTTTGACATCTTCTCAAAATTCAACGATGCGTCGAGCTTCAGCCGTTACCGGAGCCGCACGACGGGCTTCACCCTGCGTGCCGGCGTGCCGATCACCGAGGAATTCTCGGTGGGTGTGCGTTACTCGGCCTACCAGCAGCGGATCAGAATCCCGAATTCGGCCAGTCGGCCATATAACAACTGCGATGGTCTACCTTTTGCCCCGGCTCTGACAAACACCTGTATCAGGGATGGTGAAGCCTCGATCGCCATCAAGGAAGTGCAAGGCAATACGATTACATCGCTCGCGGGCCTGACCTTCACTTACAATACGCTCGACAACAACAATGACCCGACCTCCGGCATCTTCGCCGATCTGAGGCCGGAAATCGCCGGCCTGGGCGGTGATTCGCGCTTCCTGCGCGCGACGGCTTCCGTTCGCTACTACTACCCGATCACGGATGATTTCACCGGCATGCTCAAGCTGCAGGGCGGTTACATGACTGCTTTCGGCAACCAGCGCCTCCGCGTGCTCGATCACTTCTCGATGGGCCCGGACCTCGTCCGTGGTTTTGCGCCGTCCGGCATCGGCCCGCGGGATCTCAATGGGGATTCCAATGCGAACGCAATCGGCGGCACGACCTATTTTGGCGCGACGGCGGAAGTGACCTTCCCGATTTTCGGCCTGCCGCGTGAATTGGGTCTTCGTGGCGCGGTGTTTAGCGATGCGGGCACCTTGTTCGGCTACAAGGGCCGGAAGAAATTCGACTTGAACAGGAACAACACTTTTGATTGTGTTGATCCGGGGACTACTCGGTTTCAGTCCGAGTGCATGAATGTTCGTGACGAGAGCAAGATCCGCTCTTCGGTTGGCGTTGGCCTGCTCTGGGCTTCGCCGCTCGGTCCGATCCGCTTCGACTATGCCTATGCGCTCAGCCGTGTGACCGGCCCCGGCGGCGACCGGGTGCAGGCGTTCCGCTTCTCCGGCGGCGCCCGGTTCTGATGGCAGGCGAGGGGGCTTGTCCCTCTCGCAATCTCGGATGAGCTCTCTCGATTTTTTCCCTGCGAGCCCTGGAATCCCGCTTTCCACGCTGGCGGAAGCGACCGGGTCCCGCCTCCTCGAAGGCGCTTCCGGTGCGGCGCCCGTTTACCGCGTGGCGCCACTGGAAGCGGCGGGCCCGGGCGATCTGACTTTCCTGGAAAATACGGCCTATGCCAAGTTCGCGGCGGAAACCGGGGCGACCGCCTGTTTCATCAGCGAAAAGCAGGCCAGTCTGCTGCCCGCGAGCTGCACGCCACTTGTTTCGAACGAGCCCTACCGCGCTTTCGCGAAGGCTGCAGGCCTGCTTTTCCCGGCGGCTGCGAGGCCGCAATCCATCTTTGGCATGTCCGGCATCGCTCCCGGTGCCTTCGTTCATTCCGAGGCACGGCTCGAGAGTGGCGTCACTGTCGATCCCGGCGCCGTGATTGGGCCCGGTGCCGAGATCGGTCGCGGGACGGTGATCTGCGCGCAAGCGGTAATCGGGCCGGGTGTCCGCATCGGGCGCGACGGTGCCGTGGGCGCGGGCGCGACCGTCACGCATGCGCTGATCGGCAACCGGGTCATTATCCATCCGGGCGTACGCATCGGGCAGGATGGCTTCGGTTTCGCCATGGGCGCACGCGGGCACCTCAAGGTGCCGCAGGTGGGGCGGGTGATCATTCAGGATGATGTCGAGATCGGCGCCAATACCACGGTCGATCGCGGCGCAAACCGCGATACCGTGATCGGCGAGGGCACCAAGATCGACAACCTCGTGCAGATTGGCCATAATGTCGAGATCGGTCGCCATTGCGTTCTGGTCGGCCAGGTGGGCATCTCGGGTTCCGCCGTGCTTGAGGATTATGTCGTGATTGGCGGTCAGGCCGGTGTCGCCGGTCACCTGCGCATTGGCATGGGCGCTCAGATCGGCGCGAAATCCGGCGTGATGGGCGACCTTGCCGCCGGTGGAAAATACCTTGGCGCCCCGGCAAAAGCCGCGAGAACCTTCTTCCGCGAGGTTGCGGCCTTGGCCAAACTCGCGCAAAAGGACGACCAGCGCGGCGGCTGAGGCCAGCGCGGCGAGAGTGTTCCAGTCACGAATGAACCGTGATCCATGGTCAAGACAGGGCGGATCCATGACGAAGGCTGACGAATCCGGAACGACGACCGAGGGGCTGGCCATGCCCATCGACATCACGAAACTGATGCAGTACCTGCCTCATCGCTATCCGTTCCTGCTGATCGACCGCATCGTGACGATGGATTCCGATCGTTACGTCGTCGGCATCAAGAACGTCACCTTCAACGAGCTGCAATTCATGGGGCATTTTCCCGGCGCACCGGTGATGCCCGGCGTGCTGCTGATCGAGGGCATGGCGCAGACGGCGGGAGCGGCCTGCATCGCCTCGGGCGAGGCTGGGGGCGGAGCGAAGCTCGTCTATTTCATGACCATCGACAAATGCAAATTCAGGAAGCCGGTGGCACCAGGTGACCGCGTGGAATATCACCTCACGCGGTTGAATCGCCGGCGCAACATGTGGTGGTACAAGGGCGAGGCGAAAGTCGACGGCCAGCTGGTTGCGGAAGCCGAGCTGAGCGCGATGATTGTCACGCAGTAAGGCGAGTTCATGGCGTCCACCATTCATCCCCTATCGGTTGTCGATCCCGCAGCCAGGATCGGCGCGAATGTCGTCATCGGCCCGTTCTGCACGGTCGGGCCGGAAGTCACTCTCGGTGACGGTGTCGAACTCGTCAGCCATGTCGCCGTGGCCGGGCAAACGACGATTGGCGCTGGCACGAAGGTTTTCCCCTTCGCCTCGCTTGGCCATCAGCCGCAGGATTTGAAGTTCAAGGGCGAGAAGACCCGCCTCGAGATCGGCGAGCGCTGCCTGATCCGTGAAGGCGTGACGATGAATACCGGCACGGAAGGCGGCGGTTCTCTGACCAGCGTCGGCAAGGAATGCACGTTCCTGGCCTATAGCCATGTTGCGCATGATTGCATCGTCGGCAACGGCGTCATCTTCTCGAACAACGTGATGCTCGCGGGGCATTGCCATGTCGGCGATTACGTCATCATCGGCGGGGGCGCGGGCGTGCACCAGTTCGTGCGCATCGGCCACCATGCCTTCGTGGCGGCCATGTCCGGCATCGCGAATGACGTGATTCCCTATAGCATGGCGGTGAACGATCATCGCCAGGCCCACCTCTCCGGGCTGAACATCATCGGCCTGCGCCGACGCGGCTTCACCACCGAAGAAGTGCACGAGTTGCGGCGCGCCTATCGCCTGCTTTTCGCTCCGGAAGGCACGCTGAAGGAGCGCGTGCAGGATGTGGCGAGCGAATTCGACACCCATCCGCTGATCCATGAAATCCTCGATTTCATCCGCGCCGGCGGTGATCGCTCCATCTGCACGCCGCGCGACGACGATTGAGGCGCAGCCGGTGCGCGTGTTTCTCGTGGCGGGCGAAGCATCGGGCGACCAGCTCGGCGCAAGCCTGATCCGGGTGCTGCGCGCCGTCGATCCCACCATCGAATTCGCCGGCGTCGGTGGCTCGCGCATGGCAGCGGAGGGGGTTCCCAGCCTCTTTCCGCTCTCGGATATCGCGGTGATGGGCCTCGGCCCGGTCATCCGCCGCCTTCCGACCATCCTCCGGCGCATGGGCGAGACCGTGCGGGCCGTGCAGGCCTTCCGGCCGGATGTCCTCGTCACCATCGACAGCCCGGATTTCTCGAAACGCGTGGCGAAGCGCGTGCGGGCGGCGAACCCCGCGCAGGCGACCGTGCATTGGGTCTGCCCCAGTGTCTGGGCCTGGCGCCCCGGCCGCGCGCCGGCGATGAAGCCGTTCATCGACCATGTGCTCTGCCTGCTGCCGTTCGAGCCGGAGGCGCTTCGCCGCCTCAAGGGCCCGGCCGGCACCTATATCGGCCATCCCGCCGTGGAGCGCCTCGCGGAATTCCGCCCGCAAACGGAGGAGGAGGCCGCTTCCCGGGCTGATCTTGTCAAGCCTACAGTGCTTGTGCTGCCGGGCTCGCGGATGAGTGAGATCCGACGATTGCTGCCCGAATTCCTGGAGACGCTGCCCTTGGCAACGCCTGCAGACATGAACCCGGATTGGGTGATCCCCACCTTGCCGCATCTTGAAGCGGATGTGCGGGGCCGCGTCGCCGCCTCCGGCCTGCCGATCCGCGTGGTCGTGGGCGAGGCTGAAAAGCTCGCAGCCTTCCGGCGGGCCCGCGCAGCGCTCGCGGCCTCCGGCACCGTGACGCTGGAACTCGCGCTGGCGCAGATTCCCACGGTCGCCGCCTATCGGGTGGCGGAATGGGAGGCCTTCATCGCGCGGCGGCTCATCACGGCCTCTTCCGCCATCCTGCCCAATCTCGTGCTCGGTGAAAGGCTGGTGCCGGAATTCATCCAGGAAGAGATGGGTCCGCTGTCGCTGGCGCCACGCCTCCATGAACTTCTGCTGGAAAGTCCCGCGCGGCAGCGCCAGCTTGAGGGCTTCGCGCGGCTCGAAGCGATCATGAAGCCGGCAGAAGCCCGCCCGCCCAGTGCCCTTGCGGCCGGGATTATTCTTGATCTCGCACGGAAAGCGCCGCTGTTCCAGGCCTGAATGCGACGAAAACCGGAGCGCCTCTGGTCATCACCCGAACGGCGCGCTACCTCAAGAAAAGCTCGAAACGGGATGAACCGTGACCATACCGCCGCTGCCCTCCCTGCCGCCTGCCGCGCCTCATCCGATCAGGCTGACCCTGAGCCATCGGCTGCGCAACTACTTCCTCACGGGAATTGTGGTCGTGGGGCCGGTCGTCATCACCATCTATATCGCGCTGTGGGTCATCGGCATCGCGGATGGCTGGGTGAAGCCGCTCGTTCCCAAGAGCGTGCTGCCGGAGAATTACCTGCCCTTCGCGATTCCCGGCTTCGGCATTCTTGTGCTGCTGGTGGCGCTCACGCTTCTCGGCTTCCTCACCGCAAACCTCGTGGGGCGCACGCTGGTTGAATTCGGCGAGACCCTGCTCGCGCGCATGCCCGTGGTCAGCGGGCTCTATCGCTCGGTGAAGCAGATCTTCGAAACGATCTTCTCGAAATCCGACACGTCCTTCCGAAAGGTGGGGCTGGTGGAATATCCCGCGCCCGGCTGCTGGTCCGTGGTGCTGATTTCCTCGCCACCCAGGCCGGACATCGCCGGAGGACTGCCCAAGGAAGGTGAATTCGCGGCCGTTTTCCTGCCCTGCGCACCGAACCCCACCACGGGATTCTTCTTCTATGTGCCGAAGGAGAAGGTGGTGGAGATTCCCGTCTCCGTGGATGACGCCTTCAAGATCGTGATGTCCCTCGGCCTGATCCGCACCGATGAGGAAGATCCGCGCCGGGCGGCGATCGAGGCGCAAAAGCGACTGGCGGCGCCCGGCAAGGCGGGCGGGAAGGGAGAATCCGAGCCCTCCGGCAATGATTAGACCGGTTGCCGATCTGATTGAATCAGATCGGCAACCGCAATTTCTTTTTCTGACGCATTTCCTTTCGACCAACCTTTATCCGCCTGGCGGGCGGATGCTCTAGAGCGCAAACCGATCTGATTGAATCAGATCTGGCGCTCACTCTTCTTGCTTTCGCATCCGCTTTTTCCGCCAACCGGTATCCACTTGGCGGGCGGATGCTCTAGCCCGCCTTATTCATGAGGGGGCTGATTTTGGGTTGGCGGATGTAGCATAACGGTATGAT